>WFZV01000211.1 GCA_015489395.1 Bacteroidales bacterium | reverse complement strand
ATTTATGGTTTGTTCTTTTTCAGTATATAAAATTATAAAAACCTCGCAGCCATGAAACGTTTAATTCCCATTATTTTTACTTTACTGATAGGGTTTCAGATGAATGGCACAATAGTGTCCCCGGTTTCTCGGAATCAATCAGTTCATAGAGAATCTGTTTTTATTCAAAATCTGTTTGTTAGGGATACAGGGCAGGTGACAATAATCACAACAAAAGGCGATACGATTCGCGGAGAGCTATTGCGAAGTACAAAAATAGCTTACAAAGTTAAGTATAAAAAGATCAAGCAAAAGAAACATGGTACAGTAATCAGAGTTCGTAGAAAAAGAATAAGAAAAAGTTTAATTCAGAAAATAATTTTTTCAGATGGTAGAGTCGTAGATGATGTGTCACAGAAATTTAAGCCTGTGGTTGAGAAGAAAATAAAAAAGTTGTTTTTATTGAGTCTTGGTTTAGTTATAAGCTTATTTTTTTTGATTCCATATTTAGCATCAAAAGAATTTATAATTCATGATGTGGATTTATTAGATACACTTAATCTTATTTTAATTGGATTTTTAATTTTTTTTACTTTAGGTTTGCCGACTGTAAAATACGAGCGTATTGCTTTTTTTGATTATCATATTAGAAATTTATACACATTAGTTTTATTCCCATTTTTTATCGCGTATTCTGGTGTGTTGTTTTTATCAACATTTTATTTTATCCTTATGGTAATTTTTTTACTATCATTAGCTATATGGGGGCTGTAATCCTCTAAGGTTCGTAATAAGATTCGTTATAGATTTGCATGTAGTCTTTGATTTTCATTAGTTCTTGTAGAGTAACGGAAGGATGTCGGCGCATGTATGATTGTACTATTCTGTAGCCGATATAAGTTCCTGCTCGGGGGGCAGAATTTCGGTGAAAAGGAACAGTGAAAGGTCCATCGCCAACAAAGGTTTTAATGTCAAGAGTACGCTGGGAAAACAGTAAATTGTGTTCGACCAGATACTGCCAGATTTTTTTTTCGTATGTTTTTACCCATTTCCATTGCATTTCAGTATAAGCCCATTTTAATGTGTCGGGATAGTCAGGTAGCATAGCGTCGAGAAAGTATTGCAAGCGTCCTTCGTAAATCATGTTGGTTAAAACGTTGTCCACGGAATCATTGAAAGGGAATTCTGTAACTGCCCATGCCCGCATAACGTCCACAGGTATCATTGGTTTGACCATGCGGCGACGTTTGTATTGTTCAAAGCCCAGGTTTGCGTAAATTGGGTAGTCTTTTCCCAGGTATTTTTCCAGGCTTATGCCAACAAAGTCTTCTGCAGTATAAACTGATACGTTAAATCCAGTTATGCTCGTATAAATTGTGGGTATTGTGTAATCTGGAAAGTAGTATTTGTAACGTTTGAAAGCGGGTGTGAGTGTTTTTTGCAGGAATTTATCGTGTGGTGGAAAGGCTTTTTGTACATCCCGGTAAATGTGGTATTGGTGGCAGTAATTGAAGAATTCTTCGAGGCGTTGAACGAAGGTTATTTCGTTTGGATTGCCCAGTCCAAGCAGTTGCTGGCTGTAAACTTGCCAGAAATAGCCGTATTTTTGCCATTTGGGCAGGTAAAAGTAAACGCTATCGGGTGAAATTTGGCACAGTTCACGGTCAAAGCGGACAATTCGCAGGTTTAACTTTATTTTTGAAACGTCGATGTCAAATCTATTGCGATGGCAACCTGTAAGTAAGATTGTGAGGGTAATTAGAGTAAAAAAGATTTTTCGCATGATTTCCGGATTTTTGTTTATTCAAAGGCTATGGGTAAAACGCTGGTTTTGTGCAATAAATTATAAATTTTTCATTTGCTCGATAACTTTCAAAGGATTTTCGGCTCCAAATATAGCGCTTCCTGCCACTAATACATCTGCGCCGGCTTCGACCAATTGTTTAGCATTTGCCGGGCTAACGCCGCCATCGACTTCGATGAGGAAGTCCAGTCCCATTATTTGCCGCATGTGAGATAGGCGTCGGATTTTTTTGTAGCTATTTTCGATAAATTTTTGTCCGCCAAATCCAGGGTTTACAGACATAACAAGGACCAAATCGACGAATGGCAGGATATCCTGTAGTAATTCGACGGCAATATGTGGATTTATTGAAACTCCAGCTTTCATGCCCAGACTTTTTATCTGGCTAACTGTACGGTTGAGGTGCGTACAAGCTTCGTAATGGACAGTTAAAATGTCAGCTCCTGCTTTAGCAAAGCGTTCAAGATACCTGTCGGGGTCGATTATCATTAAATGTACGTCGAGAGGACGCCTGGCAAGTGATTTTATTTGACTAATAATCGAAAATCCAAAGGAGATATTTGGCACAAACACACCGTCCATAATGTCTAAGTGAAACCAGTCGGCCTGACTGCGGTTCATCATTTCGATTTGCTCGCCCAGATGCAGGAAATCGGCAGATAAAAACGAAGGAGCAACGTAAATTTTTCTTTGGGACATAATTTGATATTTTTAATTAGTTTTACACAAAAATCGCAAAATCGTTACGAATATAATGAATTTACTCATCACATCCGCAACATTAACGGAAATTTCGCCATTACTTAAGCTTTTAAACCATGATTTAACCGATAATAAAAATTTCATACAATTCACTTTTAACCAGCATAAAATCAGTATTTTAATTACAGGGGTAGGTGTTCATAGTACGATTTTTAGCCTGACCCGGTATCTGGAACGCAATCGTAATTTTGATCTGGCATTAAACACCGGGCTTTGTGGAAGTTTTGATGGCAAAATAAGAATTGGTGACACGGTTTGTATTCGAGAGGAACAATTTGCAGATATTGGCATTGATGACAATGGCGTGTTTATCCCGGTGGCAAAGTCTAATTTGCGTGATTTTCTTCCGTATCCTTTTAATTCACAGATTTTTCGTAGTAGTTTTGATGTAAAACCTCCGACGACCCACGATAATGTTAAATCAATAACTGTTTGCAACGCAAGTGGTTCTGATGAACAGATTTTTGTTAGAAAGCGGCTGTTTTCGCCGGATGTTGAGAATATGGAAGGTGCTGCTTTTTTCGCAATAATGCAGTATTATGGAATAAAATTTCTGGAGATTCGCTCTGTTTCGAATTATGTCGAGCCTCGAAATAGAGAAAACTGGGATATTGCTCTGGCGCTGAGTAATTTAGCTCGTGATTTGCTGGAGTTTCTGGATTTAGTTTAATCTTGTTGTTTTTCTTCGTTGTTCCAGAGTTGCTGTATAAGTTCTATAAGGTTGTCGAGGTATTTCTGGTCTAAGTCAAGTTTTTTAGCGATTTGCAAGCAAAGTTGATATTCGCGTTTATCGATTTGTCCGTCAATCATGGTCAGGTAAATAGCGTCGGTCAGTTGTTGCTCTTTTTCTTCAAAATTCTGTGGCACAGAGAATTTTAGCTGTTCAATATTTTCTAAAAGTTGATGTACCTCGCTGTCTTCCAGGCCGTATTCGATAGCTTTTTCAGCGAGGAAGTCCAGTTCTTCTGGTTTAAAAATCCCGTCTGCATAAGCCACAGCCAGCAAGTTGGCGAAATGTTCTTTTTTAATTTTTCTATTTTTTTTCATGTGATTATGTTTAAATCTTTAAGAATGAGGCGTTTGTCTTAAACAGTTAAGCATTAAAGCCGTTTAACTTTGTAGCTAATTTACAACAATTTGGCGATTGTTTTAAAATCGTAAATTTTATTTTTCTATGAAACTGTCAATGGCTGTCAAAGCGTCCAGAGCGCCCTGTGCAATGCTGAGTCCGTTTATACCTTTGGGAATTTGAGGTTCTGTAGGATTTATTCGAATTAGTGGAGCGGAGAATTTCATAGCTAAATTTTCGCTGGTCATGCGTACAGTAGGGACAGCAGTACCTGCGCCAATTTCGATAATTACGACTTTAGCTTTGAACTTGAAAAGTTTGTCCAACCAGGCATTAAATCTTGCTTCTTGTTCTTCTGTGCGCCATGGGATCCATGTCCAGTCGCCGAACATCAAAATATTTGGCCGAGCAATGGCTCCGCAGTATGGGCAGCGTGGCAGTTGTCCTACTGCTTTAAAGTTTTCCAGATCGATTTGAATTTCTAAATTAGCAGCTTCCCAGATATCATCGCCACAAGGTACTGTACATTGCAAATAATGTATTGAGCCATGAATTTCAACGATTTGTTTGTCGGAGAAATTGGCTTTTTGAAACTGCCCATCCACATTTGAAGTGAATACAAAGTAGCTAAAAGGTTTGTTTTTGCTCCATTTAAGCAAAAGCTCAAAGCCTTTGTGTGGTTTGGTTTTTCGATAAAGGTTTAGCCTATGACCGTAAAAAGCCCAGGCTAAGGCCGGGTTTGTTTTAAACCATTGTGGATTTGCAAGTTGTTCGAACGAAACACCCAATTTTTTAGCATAAGGATAAGCTCGCCAGAAACCTTCTGTACCACGAAAAGTCGGCAGACCAGAATCTGCACCCATACCTGCTCCTGCTGTGATTATAACTGCTTGAGCTTCTGAGATATAATTTGCTGCTTGCCTGTAAATTTCTTCGTTCATTAAGCAGACAAATGTTTTATTTTATAACAAAAATAAAGCTTTTTCTGATATTGTCTGCTTGGATGGTACATTGTTTTTTTTAATTTTGTTTTAACCATAAAACCTAAAACTAAACAAAAATGAAACGTTTTGTCCTGTTTTTAACTTTGCTGTTATCTGTAAGTTTGTTTGCCCAACAGGAATCTAAAGTTTGGTACAAATTTACAGATGATATCCGTCTTCCCGCAACACCAGTGAGAAACCAGTGGTGGACAGGTACTTGCTGGGCATGGTCAACATTGTCTTTTATCGAATCTGAAATGATGAGAATTAACCACATCACAGATACCGCACAAGTACCTGAACTTTCAGTTATGTACGTTGTAAACAAGTGCTACAAGGAAAAAGCCAGGAATTATGTTCTGTGGCATGGAAAGGTCAACTTTGACGAAGGCGGTGAAGCGCATGATGTCCTTTGTGCTTTGAAAAAATATGGTATTGTGCCGTATAGTGTTTATACCGGCTTAAATTATGGGTCAAAAATCTTTAACCACAAGGAACTCAACGAAATATTAAAAAAATACCTCAAAGTGCTAATTGACGAAGACCGGTTGACAACTGCCTGGGAACGTGGCTTTGACCAGGTTGTTGATGCTTATTTAGGCAAAACTCCTCAGACTTTTACTTACAAAGGAAAAACTTACACTCCGCAACAGTTTCTCAAACAAGTGGTTAAAGTAAATCCTGACGATTACGTACCAATTACTTCATTTACGCATCATCCATTTTACAAGAAATTTATCCTTGAAATGCCTGACAACTGGGCGCATAAAGCTTTTTATAATGTGCCATTAGACGATATGATGCGCATTATTGATTACTCGCTCGAACATGGATACACAGTTGCCTGGGGAGCTGATGTTAGCGAACCTTATTTTAGCATCAAAGGCATTGCTGTTGTACCAAAAAGTGCTTTTGATACTATAAATGGTGTTATAACTCCAAAGTGGACTTCGCGGCGTTATAGTAAAAAGTACACTTACGACAAATTTTACGAACAAATGCCTATAACTCAAGACCTTCGTCAACGAGCTTTTGAACATTATACAACAACCGACGACCACGGCATGCACATTATTGGGCGCGCTCATGACCAAAAAGGCGAAATTTTCTACATTGTCAAAAATTCATGGGGGACAAACGTAGGTTATGACGGATACTGGTATTTTTCAAAGAATTACGTAGAATACAAGACAATGAGTATTTTAGTCAACAAAAACGGCATACCTAAGGACATTCGCAAAAAATTAGGCATTAAATAAATTGTTTAATCTTCGCTGCTAACGCTTCAACAAATTTTACGAATAATTTTTTGTAACGCGTATGCAAAGGATTTATCGTAAAAAATAATCTTGCTACCTGCCGTATGATTTTGGCTTGATGTAATATGCAGAAAAAAGAACCAGGGCTGCCCTCACGAGGGCAGCCCTGGTTTTCGTTATGAGACTAAAATTAGCTTTTTCAACACCAAACTCAGCAGATTATTACGTTTTTGGCTGATACTGAAGTATGCTTTTAACTCTGCATCTGGCGTAGATTTAACGATTTTCGAAAAATACGTGGTATTTGGCTAATAAGCCGATAGTTACTTAAGTGCTTGTTGTGCCAACTGCACGGCTTTATCGATTGCTTTTTGCAAACCTGCGGGGTTTTTGCCGCCTGCAGTAGCAAAGAACGGTTGTCCGCCGCCTCCGCCTTGAATCTCCCTGGCAGCTTCACGGATAATTTTTGCTGCGTTAAGCCCTTTTTGTACGAGGCTATCGGAAATCATTATTGCCAGATTGGCTTTTTGACCAATTTTTGCACCAAGTACCAGGAACAAATCGTCAACTTCTTTTTTGACCTGATAAGCAATGGTTTTCATGACATCGACCGACGGTACATCGATAATTTTTGCAATAACGTTCATGCCGTTGATTTGCTTAATTTCGTTTCTGAGCGAGTTTTTAAGCATAGTTGCTTTTTCTTGCAAAAGCTGGTCAACTTGCTTTTGCAAGGCTTTGTTCTGTTCAATTAGTTTTTCGACATTATGCACGATGTTTTTAGGCGATTTCAAAATTACTCGCAGCTGTTTAACGGTATTGTCCAGATCACGGACAAAACGTTCGGCTTCTAAAGCGGTAATTGCTTCAATACGGCGAATGCCAGCTGCTACAGCACTTTCGCTTATGATTTTGAAAAATCCAATATTTCCTGTAGCATCGACATGAGTTCCACCGCAAAGTTCGATAGAAGGTCCGAATTTGATAACACGTACAGTATCGCCGTATTTTTCACCGAACAATGCCATAGCGCCCATTTTCAAAGCTTCGTCCAGAGGGACGTTGCGGAATTCTTCGCGTTTGAAGTTTTGTCGAATCATGTGATTGACTAAAGATTCGATTTTTTCTAATTCTTCGTCTGTAACTTTCTGAAAATGAGAGAAATCAAAGCGTAAATGTTTATGATCAACCAGCGAGCCTCGCTGTTCAACATGTTTTCCCAGAATTTCACGCAAAGCATAATGCAACAGGTGCGTTGCAGAGTGGTTATTGGCAGTAAGTTGCCGTTTTCTGCTATCGACGACAGCATGGAATTGAGCATGTAAATTTTTAGGCAATTGTTTGGCGTAATGGATAATTAGCCCATGCTCTTTTTGTGTATCGATTATTTCAATACGTTCGTTGTCGTTTTCAATGTATCCGGTATCGCCGACTTGACCGCCGCTTTCAGCATAAAAAGGCGTTATGTTAAAGACCAGTTGATAGATGTTTTTACCTTTAATTTTTGCTTTACGATAGCGAGTAATAACTATGTCAGCCTCTAAGCGGTCGTATCCGACGAATTCTTCGTTTTCGTCGTCACGCAGAATAATCCAGTCGCCAGCTTCCATTTTAGATGCTTCGCGGGAACGTTGTTTTTGCTGTGCCATAAGTTCGTCGAATTCCTTAGTATCTACCTGCATGCCGTTTTCCCGTGCGATAAGTTGGGTTAAGTCCAGAGGAAATCCGTAACTGTCGTACAGGAGAAAAGCAATTTTGCCCGGAATAGTGGTTTGTTTTTTACGTTTTAAATCTTCGATAACAGAATTCAACAGCCGCATGCCGACTTCCAGGGTACGCAGAAATGCCTGTTCTTCTTCGATAATTACTTTTTTAATCAAATCGAAATTCTTTTCCAATTCCGGAAAAGCATCGCCCATAACTTGAACCAGTGCAGGTAAGAGTTTGTACAAAAACGGGTCTTTTTGACCTAAAAAGTTAAAAGCATAACGCACTGCACGTCGCAAAATTCTTCTGATAACGTAACCAGCACCATCGTTGGATGGCAGCTGGCCGTCAGCTATCGAAAAGGCAATGGCACGGATGTGGTCTGCTACTACCCGCATAGCAATGTCGATTTGGTCGTCGTGGCCGTATTTAAAGCCAGTGAGTTTTTCGATATCCCTGATTATAGGCTGAAAAATGTCTGTATCGTAGTTTGATGTTTTGCCCTGAACGACCATTGTTAGGCGTTCAAATCCCATTCCTGTATCGACATGACGTTGAGGTAAGGGTTCTAATGAGCCGTCTTTTTTGCGGTTAAATTGAATAAAAACCAGATTCCACAGTTCAAATACCTGTGGATGGTCTTTGTTTACTAGTTCTGCACCAGGGATTTTAGCCCGTTCCTGGTCGGGACGCATATCAACGTGAATTTCGCTACTTGGTCCACAAGGTCCAGTATCGCCCATTTCCCAGAAATTATCTTTTTTCGATCCCCAGATTATGCGGTCTTCAGGCAAATATCTGAGCCAAAGTTGACGCGCTTCTTCGTCGGGTTCCAGGCCTTGTTCTTTGTCTCCTTCAAAAACTGTAGCGTACAAACGGTCTTGAGGTATGTGCATAACCTGGGTAAGAAATTCCCATGCGTAATCAATAGCTTCTTTTTTAAAATAATCGCCGAATGACCAGTTACCGAGCATTTCAAACATAGTATGGTGGTAAGTATCATGGCCGACTTGTTCGAGGTCATTATGTTTACCCGAGACACGCAGACATTTTTGTGTGTCAGCAACTCGAGGATAATCAGGTTCTTTTAGTCCAAGGAAAATATCTTTAAACTGGTTCATGCCAGCGTTGGTAAACATCAGAGTAGGGTCGTCTTTAATAACCAGTGGGGCAGAAGGGACGATTTTATGGTCTTTACTTGCGAAATAATCTAAAAAAGCCTGTCGGATTTGTTTTGAAGTCATCATCAGTTACCGGATTTTATGTTAAAATTTATCGTACAAAGATAGGATTTTAGGCAAAAAACAGAAAAACAATTGGTAAAACGAAGGCCACCGTCCCAGTGAAGCAGGGACGGCGGCCTTAAAGCAAATTTGCAATTAATCTAATTAAAATTAAAGTACGATACCATCCTGGCTTAAATTAATTCTATTGCCGGCTGGTTTCCACATAAGAGAGCCATTTGATAATTTAACTTGCACACTATTTGAAGGCACAAAACTTTTGACATTACCGTCAGGATAAAATTCGATTCTTTCGTTAGGTTTTGTCCAATAAGAAAAGCCTTTAGTCCAAACCTGTACACTGCTGCCAGGCACAAAGCTTTTAACGTAACCGTCAGGATAAAATTCGATTCTTTCGTTGGGTTTTGTCCAATAAGAATGGCCTTTAGTCCAAACCTGTACACTGCTGCCAGGTACAAAGCTTTTAACGTAACCGTCAGGATAAAATTCTATTTTCTCTTTAGGTTTTGTCCAGTAGGAATACTTCTTAGTCCAAACTTGAACGCTTCGTGATGGATAAAAGGAGGTTACCACCTTCTTGCTACTGCTTTCGAAGGTTACAGGCTTTCCTGGCATTGTCCAATAGGTCATACCATTGCCAGTTCTTACCTGAATTGAGCTGTTAGGAACCTCGACATTTTGAGCATTGAGAATAGCTGCAAACAAACTAAAAATCACTACAATGCTTATGGCTCTCTTCATGGGGATATGTTTTTATGTTTTTAAATTTTTATCCCAAAAAATGTCTAAGCAAAGATAAACAAAGTATAACAATTGAACAATACAAAAAAAAGACAGGTTTTAGCAATTAATTTTAGAGATAAACCCGTTCGCCAGCATTTTTAGTAACGTAGCTGCCGTTTGGGAAGAAAATTTTAATATTTCGTGTAGGTACGAAACTTTTAAGAAAGCCATTCTTATATAATTCGACCAATTTCCCTGCCTGTGAGTAATAATAAACGCGTTTATTTGCAGGATAAGAGTAAACTTTAAGAGGGTAAAAGCTCATCAGTGAACCATTTTCGTATAGATTAACCAATTTCCCTTTGATTGTATGATAGAAAGTACCGTTTCCAGCTCTAAGGGAAAAGTTCATATTTGGATAAAAGCTTTTTACATAGCCAGAATTGTAAAATGTGACGCGAGTACGTGGCACAGTTTGGTAGTTAGTCTTATCTCCTGCTACGACTGCTATACTCTTAGTTGGGATAAAACTTTTAACGTTTCCATCCGGGTAGAATTCTACTAAAGTGCCTCCTAAAACCTGGTAATAGTATTTTTGTCCGGTATGTACAGATACACTGGAGGAGGGATAAAAGCTTTTTATCGAACCATTTGAGTAATAAGTAATAGGCTTACCAGCTTTAGCTGTGTAATAGGTTCCGTCGCCTGTATGAACGGATTTTGCATAACGGGGTGTTTCAACCATTTGAGCTGAAACAAGTCTTACAGTAAACAGAAAGACAAACAACAAGCTTGAAAAAGTTTTCATGATTTTAAGTTTTTGATTTTAGTTTATTTAAGTAATAAAAAATTTATCGCCATGGTTATGTTTAAAAAAGCTTAATATGTTCTGGTACGTAACTTTGAAAATTTTAGCTTTAATTTTCAATTATAATTTGAACTTTTTTCGACATATTTCGTAATTTTGTTCATAGAACAAAAACTGTTTTTATGACAAAACAAAAAGAACTTCAAATAGTTGTCGAAGGTATTGAACTTAAAGACGAGGATAAAGTAGACTTAATCGTTTTTAATGACGAAATAAATGAATTTGACTTTGTGGTCAAATGTTTTATAGAGATATGCAAGCTTTCGTTCAAAGACGCTTTTGACCGTACACTTTTTATACATAACAATGGCATGGGAACAGTCAGAACAGGTACTTATAGCGAACTTAAGCCAATGAAAGATGCACTTGTAGATTGTGGGCTTACAGCTATCCTTGCCCGTAGCGAATTAAATTAATTCTTTTCCTATGGTTTTTGCTCTTTATTCAGAGGAACCGCATTTTCCAAATCCTATTTATGCAGACGATTCTGGACTATTGGCAATAGGTGGGCAAATTTCAGTGCCATGGCTATTGGAAGCTTACAAAAATGGCATTTTTCCGTGGTATGACGAGGACTCGCCAATAATGTGGTGGTCGCCTGACCCGCGGGCAGTGATGAAGCCCTCGGATGTGCATGTTCCCCATAGCATGCGCCCTATTTTTAATCAAAAAAAATTCCAGCTTAAAGTCGATACAGCTTTTGAACAGGTTATTAAATTTTGTGCAAAAGTCCCTCGTAAAAACCAGGACGGCACGTGGATTTTACCAGAAATTATCCAGAATTATACAAAGCTTCATAATTTAGGCTATGCTCATTCGTTCGAAGCCTGGCAAAATGGCAAATTAGTAGGCGGGCTTTATGGTGTCAGCCTTGGAAGAATGTTTTTTGGAGAATCAATGTTTTCGCTTGTACCAAATGCTTCGAAATTTGCTTTTATCTCAATGGCTAAAATTTTGCAAAATTCAAATTTCAGTTACATTGATTGTCAGGTGCCAAACGACCATCTTAAATTTCTTGGTTGTAAGCTTATGAGTCGTAAAAAGTTCCTTAAGTTGGTTAAAATCAATAATTCCCTTCCGACTTTACGCGGGAAATGGCGAGTTGTAAATGACAAAATCATATCTGACCAAACTTCGTGACATAGTCCTGGTGGTCAAAATTTAATAATTCCATGGTTCATTTTATCACAGTTTGGGTTTGTTATAGTTGAATAAGTTTTATAGCTTTGGCTGAATGCTATAAACCTGCTTAAGCATGAGAAGGTTTGCTTTGATTTATTTGTTTTTGCTTATTTGGGGGTCTTTTTTTATGATTTCCTGTAAAAAAACAAAAAATTCGTCTGTTAAGCCTTTGGTTGTCAATACAGACACAACCGTACATCCCAACTTTGTAAATTCGAAGTACAATTTTCGAGTATGGTTCCCTAAAAAGCCTACCCAGATGCCAGACACAATGGTTGTGGACTCTATACCAATAGTTTATACTACTTATTTTCTGGATTTGCGAGATTCTTTTTACATGCTAACTGTCGTAAATTATCCAAAAGAAATAACTCAGGTCATTAAGCCAGGTCAGATTTTATTAAATGGACATCATAGGGCAATTTTGACTCAGGGTTTAACTTCTGATTACGAATATTTAGATACTACAACGCACAAATATCCTGTGCTTTATTACAAAGTACATAGCAACCAGTTCAAAATGGTTGGCATGAACCTGTTTCGCGATTCTACTATGTTTCAGTTGTTTTTGGTTAATGTTAAATCTTATCCGTCGCAACAGACAATTAACCGGTTTTTAGGTTCGTTTCAATTTTTAGATAAAAACTCAAACTAAAGCCATGAAAAAAATTATCGTTATTATAGCGGTGTTGCTAAGTATCAGCTTAAAAGCACAAGAATTGCGATGCCGTGTACAGATAAATTATTCGCAGGTAAAAACGACTAACGTACAGATATTTAAGGATTTGCAGAAAGCAGTGTCAGACTTTATGAATCAAACACGCTGGACAAATTACGTTTTTGCGCCAGAAGAGCGGATCGATTGCAGCATATTAATTATAGTCCAGCAGTTTAATGGGACAGATTATTTTAAAGGTACGATTCAGGTTTCGTCCAACCGTCCGGTATTTAATTCGTCGTACACCACACCAGTTTTAAATATCCGAGAACATGACGGATGGTTTGAATTCCGGTATTATGAAAACCAGCCGATTGAATTTAACGAGAGGTCGTTTACCGGAGATTTGGCTTATACACTGGCTTTTTATGCATATTTAATCATAGGTTTTGACTTTGATACTTTTAAACAAAACGGCGGTGCGCCGTTTTTCGAAAAGTTAAGGACAATAGTTGCCAATGCACAGGGATCGCCGTCGAACGCCTGGAAAGCAATGGGGACAAATAAATACGACAACCGTTATTATATTGCGAAAGATTTGAACGACGATGCTTATGAGCCATTTCACAAGGCTTTGTACGAATATCACCGTCTGGGGCTTGACTTAATGGCTGATGACGTTGCCCGTGGACGACAAGGTGTTTTGCAAGCCTTGCGTGATTTACAAGCTCTTTATGCCAAAAAACCACAAAGTTTTTTAATCCGGATGTTTTTAGACACAAAGCGTCAAGAAATTATGAACATATTTTCCGAAGCACCCCTGCCAGAGGCACAGCAAGCAGCGATTATCCTAAAACGAATCGATCCTTACAACAGCTCAAAATATGACAAAATGATTAACCGTATGCAATAAGGCGATTTTGAAATACTTACCAACTGACAGTTACAGTGTGAGATAGATTTTTTTGTCTGAATTTTTTCACTTTAAACTTAAAATACTATTTTTGCTTAGCGAATAAAAATGAAAAATTTAATAAATGGCTGTAAAAGGTAAAGTAGTTCAGGTTATTGGTCCAGTTGTGGACGTTAGTTTTGAAAATGCACGTCAACTTCCTAATATTTACGATGCCCTTGAAATTGACCGTCCTGATGGCCGTAAATTGGTCTTAGAAGTTGAGCAACATATTGGAGAACACACTGTTAGAACAATTGCAATGGATTCTACTGACGGTCTAAAGCGCGGAGTTGAAGTAATTGCTACGGGTGGTCCTATCACAATGCCGATTGGTGAACAAATCAAAGGACGTTTGTTTAACGTGGTAGGTGAAACAATCGACGGTATTGGACCAGTTGATAAATCACGCGGTTATCCTATCCATCGTCCGGCACCTACATTTGAGGAGCTTTCCACTGACACTGAGGTTCTTTACACAGGAATAAAAGTTATTGACCTTATCGAGCCTTACGCCAAAGGTGGTAAAGTCGGTTTGTTTGGTGGTGCAGGTGTTGGTAAGACGGTTATTATCATGGAGTTGATTAATAACATTGCTAAGGCTTATTCAGGCATGTCGGTTTTTGGTGGAGTTGGCGAACGTACGCGTGAAGGTAATGATTTGCTTCGTGAAATGCTCGAATCCGGTGTTTTAAAATATGGCGAGGAGTTCAAAAAATCAATGGAAGAAGGCGGTTGGGATTTAAGCCGTGTAGATTTTGATGCTTTAAAACAATCGCATGTTTCAATGGTGTTTGGTCAGATGAACGAGCCTCCTGGCGCACGTGCGCGTGTTGCCCTGTCGGCTTTGACAATAGCTGAATATTTCCGCGATGGTGAAGGAGAAGGTCAAGGTGCTGATATCCTGTTGTTTATCGACAATATTTTCCGTTTTACGCAGGCTGGTTCTGAGGTTTCAGCTCTGTTAGGACGTATGCCTTCAGCTGTTGGTTATCAGCCTACTTTGGCTACTGAAATGGGCGAATTGCAGGAAAGGATTACTTCGACTAAACACGGTTCTATTACGTCTGTCCAGGCTATTTACGTGCCAGCTGACGACCTGACTGACCCTGCTCCAGCTACAACTTTCGCTCACTTAGATGCTACGACTGTGCTTAGCCGTAAAATCGCTGAGCTTGGTATTTATCCTGCTGTTGACCCGCTGGATTCTACTTCGAGAATTCTTACTCCTGAAATCGTTGGGCAGGAACATTACGATGTTGCCCAGCAAGTTAAGCAAATCCTGCAACGTTATAAGGAATTGCAAGATATTATCGCAATTCTGGGAATGGAAGAGCTTACAGAAGAAGACAAAATTATCGTACATCGCGCCCGTCGTGTACAACGTTTCCTGTCGCAGCCATTCCACGTAGCAGAGCAGTTTACTGGTCGTCCTGGTGTTTTTGTTAATATTGAAGACACAATCAAAGGCTTTAAGATGATTCTTAGTGGCGAGTTGGATAAATATCCTGAAGCAGCTTTCCACATGGTAGGTACAATCGAAGAAGCTATAGAAAAAGGCGAGCGTCTTTTGCGAGAAGCTAAATAAAGCGACAAAATATTCCCCGAAATGACTATTTTGGGCGGCAGCCCCATTAATGGGGCTGCCGCCTTTTTTCAATCGCACATCTTTCCCTGCCTTTTGTCCATGCTTTGTCCGTTTTAGTCGCCCGGTTAATAGATATGTTAAAGCTTTCGAAAATTGCTGTCTGTCCTTGATTATTCAGCCTGGCTTTTGTATTATTGAACCTGCTTTTGGAAAAAAATAATTTACTGATTTTCAGTTTGTTAAATCTTAAAATGTAAGTCAAATGGCTTTGATAACAAAAGAAAAGCTCTTTTCAAAAGAATGGTTCTTTGCTTATTCGCTGATTTTAGGCGGTACGTTTATAATGGCGATGGGGTTTGTATTTTTCATAAATCCGTACAAATTCGCACCAGGTGGAGTGTACGGTATTTCAATCGTACTTCACCATATAACTAAACCGCTGTTGCACAATATTTTACCTGACGGACTACCTATAGGTCTGACTGCGCTATCAATGGATATTCCGTTAACGATTATAGGTTCGAAAATTTTAGGTCCACGGTTTGGGGTAAAAACTATCGTAGGTTTTGTGTCAACTGCAATATTTGTGGACTTATTGCAATTTTTCTGGGGCGATAAGCCGCTTGTTGAAAACCAGCCGTTGCTTTCAGCAATTTTCGGTGGAGTGTTGATTGGCGTTGGGCTTGGTCTGGTTTTTCGTTCAAAAGCTACCTCAGGCGGCACTGATATTATTGCAGCGATTTTAGAAAAATATACGCGATTGCCAATGGGGCAGTTACTTATGTATGTCGATACATCAATAGCCTTTTTGACACTTATTGCTTTCAAAGATTGGTCGATTCCGTTGTTTTCAATTATCGTGATTTTTATTACTGGACGTACGATTGATATTACTCTGGAAGGTTTTGATTACAATAAAGCTGTGTTTATTATTTCAGATTTTCACGAAGAAATACGGGATGTGATATTGCATACAATCGACCGGGGTGGAACGATTATTCCTGCGCGTGGCATGTATTACAACAAAGAACGAAAGATTATTTACACTGTGCTGGGACGCCGTGAGGTAGAGGTACTTAAATCATACATTTCGAAAATCGACCCGGACGCATTCATTACCATTTTTGATGCTAAAGAAATTTTGGGTAAAGGTTTTAAGCCGCTTGAAGCTAAAGCTAAATTCGAGGAATAAACGGTGTCGTTTTTGAGCTTGTGAAATTGTAAAATTTAATCGTTGAAAGAACAACAGCCACATTTAACATGCGAACTTCTTTAAAAACCATAAACTTTTAGACAAAACCTTCATTTTACTGACGACTTTTGCTCGTTAAAAAAAACAAAATGCACTAACACAAAAGCCCCGCTGGCTATTCCAAAGCCAGCGGGGCTTCTTTTTAAAGCTCAATTACTGCCTAAAACTATTGTTTTGCTACTCTTACCGTTACCGTACGATTGCCCGTTACTATGCGCAATACGTAAACTCCGGCTGATAAATCGCTTAAATCTATACGGTTAACATTGCCATTTATCGGTCTTGCCTTCATAACTTTTCCTGACAAACTTATCAATTGTAACTGACCTTCAACATCTTCTCCCTGCAATTTCACAATTACATAACTGCCTGCTGGATTTGGATAAACCAAAACATCTGAACCTAATTCACTCAACGATGCCCATTGATTGACAACTACT
>WFZV01000210.1 GCA_015489395.1 Bacteroidales bacterium | reverse complement strand
TTGTTCAAAACTTAATTCTTCCTCTATATCAGAAAAATCCAAATTTGATAAAGCTTTTTGCGCAATGATTCGAACATCATCAGACAATTGTCTTTGCAAAAGATTTTCGATAATCTTTGATAATCGCTTTCTCCAGGTAGGCTCTACGTACTTTAAAACTACCTTGTAAAGCTTTTGATTATCTGTTCTTTTTAAAATAATCGAGGCATAAGGCTCAATAATCTTGGGATTTGTTTCAGATAAAATCGTTGCACTAAATTCAACAACATGCGGATACTCTGCCTTTAGCCGCTTTTTCAAAATCTCGCTTCCATACTGGTACTTATCTGTATCACGACGCTTGTCCTTACTGATTTTTGCCAGAATTTCACGAATCTTTTGTTTATAAGACCTATACAAATTTATCGCGACATAAACCCACAATAGCAAAATAGGCAAGAAAAACAACGGATAATACTGCAGCTGAAATCCTCGCTTTGTAACTAAAATCCTATTGGCCAACCACAATAAAACCCCTGCAATACCTATTGCCAATTGCATCACTACGCCAACTCGCACCTGTACAGCCAGCTTCTGGTCTTCGGGCAAAGGTTGGTACAAAATATTAAAAGCAGGATCATCAAGTCCCCTGCGAATAATTCTCTCAAGCGATTTAAGCAAAGTCATTACACCTAAAAACAAAATAGTCTGTGCGCCGAACGTTAATCCTATTACCGCAGCTATTGCCACCAATGTGCTGGAAGTCACTGGTAAAGCAGTTAAACCCAACCGTACACCATATTGGCTCAGTAATCTGCGAGAATAATATGAAATTATCAATTCACCTACTTTGAGCGCACCAAACACTATCGACAAATACTGCGCTACATGATCAGGCTTTATAGAAACTTTTACTGACGAAAGGAAACCAAAATCCGTCAAATAAATCATTGTCATTGACAACGTCGCAGAAAGAAAAATCCACAGAAAATACTTCTCCTTGAGCAACTTCCAGAAATTAATCTTTGTCTTTTTCGCAGTCTTTACAACTTCAATTTTAACGTCTTCCTTTATACCTGCGATTTTATATAGCCAAAACAAAACAATTATCGCCAATATCAATGCTGCCGCTCCTATGTACAACAACTGATAAATATGCGAAACTGCTCGTTTCAAAAAAGGCACTGTAAAATAGCTAATAATAGCAGCCAGCACTCCACCCATGTTAAATAGGCCATAAAGCCTCTTGACCTGAGCTAAATTCAAAAACCTGATAGCCAGACCTCCAAGCTCTATTGCCGATAACGATATAAATGGCCATGCCCAAATAAATACGAAAACACTTAAATATTTTTCAGGGAAAAACTTTAAACCAATGGGAGCAACTAAACTTATTAAAAACATGAAAATCAACGCAATCAAAAACAAAGTCTTGCTATTGACTATCTTCTGAAACCACGAATAAATCGCACTAACTAAATATCCAGCTACCCCTGCAAGCATATAAGCATAAGGCAAATGCTCACTACCGTAATTTACGATAAATACAGAGTTGGCCGAAACAAAATAAAATGCTATAAACCAGCCTACAAAAAAGCTATGAAGGAACAGAAATATGAAAATATCAACTTCTTTCTCGCGAAGGTCTAAATTTCGTATTAAAAATGTCTTAAACTTGCTCATTTAGACAAAAGTTCAAAGTGTATTTTATTTTAATGTGCAAAAATTGTTCAAAAAACGCTTATTTCAAAGAAAAATTTACAAAATGTCACTTTAGTCTAACTCTTTCAATTGCTTTTAACCAACCAGAATAAAGCTTTTCTCGCTCATCATCAGACATTTGCGGCTTAAAAATCCGATCAATTTCTTTCAATTTTACGATTTGTTCTAATGAGGTCATCCCAACTGCCAGGGCTGCTAAATAGGCAGCTCCCAATGCTGTGGTCTCAACATTCTTTGGGCGATAAACGTCAACATTTAAAATATCCGCTTGAAACTGCATCAAAAAATTGTTCACAGACGCACCTCCATCGACATAAAGCTTTTGCAACTTAATATTTGAATCTTGCTCCATTGCCTCAAATACGTCTCTGGTCTGGTATGCAAGACTTTCTAAAGTAGCTCGTACGATATGATTGCGATTTACACCCTGGGTTAAACCAACTATAGCACCACGCGCATCCATATCCCAGTAAGGCGCACCCAAACCTGAAAATGCCGGTACAAAATAAACCCCTTCGGACGATTCCACACTAAGCGCCATTTGCTCTGTTTCTGCAGCTGATTTGATTATTTGCAGTCCATCACGAAGCCATTTTATTGCTGCACCTGCGATAAAAACGCTGCCTTCCAGAGCATAATATGTCTGTCCGTTCAATCCCCAGGCCACTGTCGTTAGCAAACCATTATTCGAATATTTTATCTCCTTGCCAGTGTTCATAAGTATAAAGCAACCTGTACCATAAGTGTTTTTCGCCATACCTGGTTCAAAACAAGCCTGTCCAAAAAGCGCAGACTGCTGGTCACCAGCTATACCTGCGATTGGTATTGACGCTCCAAAAAGCTCTGGGAGTGTGTACCCCACTACTCCGCTCGATTCCACTGGTTTTGGTAGAATATTTTTCGGTATGGTGAGAAGCTCAAGCATTTGCTCTGACCAGGTAAGATTGCGAATGTCAAAAAGCATTGTTCGCGAAGCATTAGAGTAATCGGTAACATGAACTTTTCCTCCGGTTAGGTTCCAGATTAGCCAGGTGTCAACAGTGCCAAAAAGTAAATTCTCGTGATTTGTCTGGATGTTTTGTAATATCCATTGAATTTTTGTTCCTGAAAAATATGGGTCAGGCTTAAGTCCTGTGATTTGTTGGATTTGATGGGCAGCGGAGCGTTCCAGCTGTTTACACTGTTGTGCTGTTCGTTTGTCTTGCCAGACTATTGCGTTGTAAACAGGTTTACCTGTAGTTTTATCCCAGACGATCGTGGTCTCGCGTTGGTTGGTTATACCAATAGCGGCAATATCAGCTGGATTTATGCCCAATTTTTTAACTGCATTTTGAGCAACTTCCAGTTGGGTATGCCAGATTTCCATTGGGTCCTGCTCAACCCAACCTGGTTTTGGGAAGTAAGATTTAAACTCTTTTTGTTCAATGGTGAGGATTTTAAAATTCTGATCAAAGACTATAGCGCGGCTGCTACTGGTTCCCTGGTCTAAAGCTAAAATGTATTTCATTTTTATGTAATTTATTGATTTTGTTTAAATTAAAAAAATATTGCAATTATTGTCAAAATTTCTTTTGCCTACGAATTTAATTTTATTTTTTTGTATCAAAAAATTGTAACGGGCATGATGGATTACGATTTTATTGTTATAGAGGGCAATATTGGCGCAGGAAAAACGTCATTAGCAAGAAAAATTTCTAACGATTTTAATGCAAAGTTGGTATTAGAGCGATTTGCAGAAAACCCTTTTTTACCTAAGTTTTACGAAGAACCTGAGCGCTATGCTTTTCAAGTGGAAGTGACTTTTTTAATTGACCGTTATCAACAATTAATCGATGATTTACAGCATTTTGAGCTGTTTAAAACTTTTGTAGTTTCAGATTATTATTTTTCAAAATCATTAATTTTCGCCAAAAACACCCTTGAAGATGCCGAATATCAGCTTTACCGACGAATTTACACCATTATTTATAAAAATATACCGAAGCCTGATTTATACGTTTATCTGCACGTAGGAGTCGATCGACTTTTAGAAAATATCAAAAAACGCGGCAGACCATACGAAAAAAATATTAAAGCAGAATATCTGGAAAAAATCCAGAAAGGTTACTTTGAATACTTCAATGAGCAGACAGACTTTACATTTCTAATTTTGCATACCAATGATTTAGATTTCGTAGAAAACGAACAAGATTATAAAAAAATAATTGATGCGATTTTCGCAAAACGATACCCCAAAGGCATTAATCATGTTTTGTTTTAAATTGT
>WFZV01000209.1 GCA_015489395.1 Bacteroidales bacterium | reverse complement strand
GTATTAAAATAATTAAGAAAATAGACTATTTCTTTTCATAAGGCTTCACTGCTTCGTAATTGATCTTAAGAGCCTGGACTTTTCTAAGCTCCTCCTTAACATCACTCACTATACCCATATCAGTATTTTTATCGATTTTAAGTGAAAAAATCATTAAAGGGACCTCAGCCTGCGGGCGTGCTGCACGTTCTTCCTCTACATACTGCGGAATATCGGCCAATGTAGCAATTTGGTCATTTAACTGAATTACTGGCTTTGTACCATATTTCGAACGCAATGCTGGCACAGGAGGACCAATGTAAATATAACTAACCAGAGATTTTCGTTCGATTTTCTTTGCTTCTGAAGCTTCTGGCAGTCTAATGACAACCTTGTACGTAACTTCTTTCAAAGACGTTGAAACCATAAAGAAGAATAAAAGCATGAAAATTATATCAGGCAGTGAAGCTGTCGATATACCGGGTGTAGAACGTTCTTTCTTTTTACCTATAACAGCCATTTTGAGAAAATTTAAATTATTTAACTTTTACTGGTTGAGCCTCTGATATTGAGAACGGATAAACTTCCTTTATAAGCTTCTGTTTATCCTCAGGCAATTTATCATAAGGCTTACCAAAAGCTTGTAATGCCAACTGGTTACGTAAATCTGTAATAGCTTTCACTATAGCATTTTGTACCTCAATGTATTTAGCATACTTTGTACCTCTATCATTCTGTAATGAAATAACCCCCTTGGACTTATTGACATCGCCAATCTCTTTGATAATCTGTTCATAAAGTGCAATTTTCTTTTTATCCGGATTTTTCTTTTGCTTTTCTTTCTCCAACCAAACAGAAATCGGATAAACCTCTGACAAATTAGGGTCATTATTTGGATTAACAATAAATTCCTTTACTTTTTGCTCTAATTCAGGTATAGTAGCAACTTCACCATTAATAGCCAAAACATTATCTTTGTTAATCAATACTTGCAAAACATTGCGCTCTTTGATTTTCGGGGGTTTTTGATTAGGAGGTACAGGTGGAGGCAACATTCTGGTAATACCTCTATCAACGCTCATAGTAGTCGTAACCAGAAAGAAGATTAACAGCATAAAAGCTATATCTGCCATTGAAGCAGATGGTATCTCAGGAGTTTTTTTCTGACGTCTTGCCATAGTTCTAATTTTTTATATCCTCAGTCCCCACCGATTAGGCAGGGACCCTAAGGACTTTATGATAATAAAGCTTTCAACTCAGAGATAATAATAGCTAATAAACCTAAACCTCCGAGTATATAAATTGTGTATAACAAAATATCTGCCCAGCGCCAGGCTGCTGGACTCGCTGTTATTAAAGTACCTGGAGTGGGTTCTGGCGATGCTAACAAGGCAGCAATACCTACTACGATAGCGAAAAATACTAACCCTACTAAAGCTTTTACTGCTGATTTGGGATTATATATAAATCCTAATATTGGAGCAATTATAAAAGCAATCAAAGCTGTTAATGCTAATAAAATATAAGACCAGTACAAAAATGTGTCTAATGGACCTGTATTAACCGTTAATTGATCGATTTTAACGTAAAAAATTATCGCCAGAACTACTGAAATTGCCAAAACTATGTAAAGAAATATGTCGATGTAAAGTTTTATTTTATTTTGACGCATCGTTCTTTAGATTTTAGTTAGAATGTTTTTCTTGATATTCAACTAACATATCAATCAGAGTAACTGAAGCATCTTCCATTTCAGTTACCATAGAGTCGATTTTAGCTGAAATGTAGTTGAAGAATATCTGCAAAGTAATAGCAACAATAAGACCAGATACTGTAGTAATTAATGCCACTTTAATACCGTGAGCAACCAATGAAGCTGAAATATCGCCTGCTTTTTCAATTGCATCGAATGCTTCAATCATACCAATAACCGTACCTAAGAATCCCAACATAGGAGCAATTGCAATAAACAATGCAATCCATGTCAAACCTCTTTCAAGCAAACCAGTCTGAACACTACCATAGGTCATAACTGCTTTTTCAACAACATCAAGTCCCTGATTATAACGACTCAAACCTTGATAATAAATACTTGCAACTGGTCCACGCGTAGAACGTGCAACTTCTTTTGCTGCTTCTATACCGCCTTCGTCTAATGCTTGCTGAACCTTTTCGATAAATTTCTTGGTATTAATCGATGAAAATGTCAAATAAAGAACACGCTCTAAAGCTATAGCCAAACCTAAAATGAACGATAACAAAATAGTTGCCATGAAACCAGGACCACCTTCGATAAATTTCTGTCTCAACTGCTGGTGAATACCAATTTCCTTTTTAGCAGCTTTTTGCTCTTTCAAATCCTCTTTGTTGTGAACAGTTGGAGTCGTAGCTGCGGTATCTACCTTTGTTGTGTCTGATTTAGCTTTTGCTGTGTCTGCCTTGCTATTTTGAGCATAACTTAAATTAATGCCCAACATCAAAACACTGAAAATAGTTAATACGGCCAATAATTTTTTCATTTGCTTAATAATTTTGAGTTTCAAGTTTAGATGTTTTTAAAATGGCGGAGGGAGCGGGATTCGAACCCGCGGACCCGCTTGTGGCGGGTCACACGCTCTCCAGGCGTGCGCCTTCGACCACTCGGCCATCCCTCCTACATACACCACAAAAGTGTATAGTAAAAACCACTTACGAAAATAAAAAAAACTTTCAATTCAAAAAATTTTTTAATTGTTACACCTTGCAAAAAATGATTCCAAAAGCCCTAAAACCCTGTCGAATTCCTCTATATAGCCCTGATGTCCCGAATTTTCCAAAATCGCTATTTCTACATTTTCTTTTAAATCCAAATTCTTATAAACATCAACAGGAATAAATTTATCCTTTTTTCCTAAAATCCAGAGTACTGGCTTTTCTGTTTTCTCTAAAACTTCTTTATAGCTGGGACGTAATTTCATACCTTCTAATGCTGCGATTATCCCATCGTTTGAAGTATTCAAAGCTATTATTTTCATAAATCCGATAGGACGAACCAGCTTCTCTATATTATCCTCAGCAAAGGTCTGCTTAACAAAATCTTTTGCATATTGCACTTTTTTACCATGCTTTATCTGTAAAATAATCTCATCCCGTACTTTTTTACGTTCTTCTGTATCTGGAAACGGTGTTGAATGCAATAAAACAAGGCATTTAACCCGCTCTGGATAATCTTTTAAAAACTGTAATCCTGTATATCCACCCATAGAATGCCCCACTATAGCAGCTTGCTCTATGTTTAAATTATCCAACACAAATTTCACACTTTCTGCCATTGTGTCCATTGTATGCACAGGCTCTAACACCGAGCTTTTACCATGACCGGGCAAATCAATAGCTATTACACGATATTTTTTCGACAATTCTGCAGCCAGATCATCCCAGATGTCCAAACTCTCCATAAATCCATGCAACAAAACTATTGGAAATCCCTCGCCCTGTTCCTCGTATCGTATATGCCCATGTTTATATTTTATTGTGTGAATCATTGTGTGTTATCTTAAATTTATTCTCAAATTTATGATATTTTGCTTTAACAAAAAAATTTTACCCCCGCATCTTTTGTTCGATTTCCTCTGGCTTTAAAGGTATCTGTGACATTAAGTCTAAATTACCGTTTTCTGTAATCAAGACATCATTTTCTAATCTCACTCCTAAGTCTTCTTCATCTATATAAATTCCTGGCTCAACAGTTATTATCATACCAGGCTCCAATGCTATATTCTTTGTTCCTACATCGTGTACATCAAGACCTAAAAAATGCGATAATCCATGCGGATAATATTTATTAACTTCTTTTATAATGGTGTCTGTTGATTCGTGTAAAATCTTTTTAGGCAACAGCTTAAGCTCCACAAGGCGCTCTGCCATTAGTTCTTTAGATTTTTGATTTAAAAAATCTATCGTAACACCGGGCTTAATATGCTGTTTAATCATTTGCTGTTGTACGTCCAAAACCGCCTGGTAAACATCGAGCTGTCTTTGAGTAAACTTTCCATTTACTGGTATTGTACGGGTTAAATCTGCTGCATAATTGAGATATTCTGCACCAAAGTCCATCAAAAGCAACTGTCCATCCTCGCAAATACTGTTATTTTTTATATAGTGTAAAATACACGCATTTTTCCCCGAAGCAATTATTGATTGATATGCAACATTACGAACTCCGTGACGGTAAAACTCGTGAATTATCTCTGCTTCGACTTCGTACTCTTTTACGCCAGGACGTACGAAATTAAGCACCCGCTCAAATGCTCTGGCAGTTAAACTAATAGCATATTTTATGACTTCAATTTCTTCTAACTGCTTGCGTAGTCGCAGATTTATTAAATATGTAGCTAAACGGCGGTAATTATGCAATGGATACAAAAACTTTATCCGTTCAATAAACCTATAATCGCTATCATTATAAAATCGTCGATAGCCCATATTCTCGTTTGTAACAACGAAAACATTATCCGAATAAAACATCAGCTCTGATAGGTTGTCTTCAAATTGATCGTACCACATAACAGTCTCAATACCAGATATTTGTCTGGCTTCGTCAATTGTAAGTTTATGCCCTACCCATTTTTCCAATTCTTTAGAACTACGCCTGATAAAAAGGACTTCACGGAATTTCTCTTTTGGATGGTTAGGACAAAGGGCTAAAATAGTTTGCTCTTGCTCAATGCCTGTCAAATAAAACAAATCAGAATTTTGTCTATACGGATAAGTCTGATCTCCATTGCGAGGTAGCTGGTCAGCGCTAACAACAAAAATCGTGGAATTTTGTGGTAATGAGTCTATAAGAGCTTTACGTCGACCAATGAAAAATTCTTTGTTAAATGTAGGTGCGTCCATAACGAAACTTTTTAGACATTAAAAATTAAATTTTAACGGCAGATTTAAAACATAAAAAATATGTTCTATAATAGAGTATGTATATTTGGTTAAATCAATTTAGATGAACAAATTTGTAAAAAATTAGCAAAAACTAAAAAACTTTAAAATGGCAGGATTTTTAAACAGTTCAATAGGGAAAAAATTTTTGATGAGTATTTCAGGCCTATTTTTAATCTTGTTCGTTGGTTTACATGCAACGTTAAACTCATTGCTTCTGATTGGGCCTGATACTTACAACATTGCCGCACATTTTATGGCGACAAATGTTTTTATAAAAATCATGGAGCCAATCCTGGCTTTGGGCTTTATTGTGCATATTATTTATGCTTTTATCCTGGAGATTTCTAACTATTACAAACGTGGTCCAGTACGTTATGCAATGACTGTTCGACGTCATCAAAGTACCTGGTCATCACGTAATATGATCTGGCTTGGAATTATTATTTTCGTGTTTTTAGCCGTTCACTTAGCCAATTTCTTCTGGAAAGTAAAATTCGGTGGAGTGCCAGAAACAACTGTTAACGGCGTCAAAATGCACGACACTTACACTCTGGTTGTTAGCTTATTCCAGGCTAATATCTGGATTGACTTACTTTATGTTTTAGGTGCAATAGCATTGGGCTTCCATCTTCACCATGCTTTTTGGTCAGCTTTCCAAACTTTAGGTTGGAGCAACGAAAAATGGCGTAAAATCTGGACTACTTTAGGTGATATCTACGCTGTAATTATTGCTTTTACTTTTGGCATTATTCCTCTGTATTTTTACTTTGTTAAATAATTTTTAAACCAAAAAAATCATATTACCATGATAAAACTCGATGCAAAAATTCCACAAGGGCGGTTAAAAGAAAAATGGACTAACTACAAAGAAAATCAAGCCCTTGTTAGCCCTGCCAACAAACGTAAACTTGATATAATCGTTGTAGGTACCGGACTTGCTGGTGCATCTGCAGCAGCAACTCTGGCCGAATTAGGTTTTAACGTTAAAGTATTTTGTTATCAAGATTCTCCTCGCCGTGCGCACTCTGTTGCTGCACAAGGCGGTATCAACGCTGCTAAAAA
Organism: Bacteroidales bacterium; assembly: GCA_015489395.1. Lineage (GTDB taxonomy): Bacteria > Bacteroidota > Bacteroidia > Bacteroidales > S143-33 > S143-33. The sequence continues at coordinate 6,008 of WFZV01000209.1, read as the reverse complement.
CTATCAAAACGACGGCGACAGCGTTTGGAGACTTTATTACGACACAATAAAAGGCGGCGATTATCGCTCACGTGAAGCAAATGTTTATCGTTTGGCTGAAGTTTCTTCGAACATCATAGACCAGGCTGTCGCTCAAGGTGTTCCGTTTGCCCGCGAATATGGTGGTTTGCTTGCCAACCGCTCATTTGGTGGCGTACTTGTTTCTCGTACATTTTATGCGAGAGGCCAGACAGGTCAGCAATTACTTTTAGGCGCTTATCAAGCTTTGATGCGCCAGGTAAATTTGGGTAAAATTAAGCTTTACCCTCGCACTGAAATGATGAATATCGTTATTATTGACGGGCGCGCTCGCGGCATTATTACCCGTAATTTAATCACCGGAGAAATACAACGCCATTTCGGCCATGCTGTAGTCCTGGCTACTGGTGGATACGGGAATGTTTACTATCTTTCGACAAATGCTATGGGTTCGAACGTCAGTGCTGCCTGGAAAGCTCATAAAAAAGGCGCTGCTTTTGCCAACCCAGCTTTTGTACAGATACACCCAACAGCTATTCCTCAACATGGCGAATACCAGTCCAAGCTTACTTTGATGTCCGAAAGTTTGCGTAACGACGGACGTGTTTGGGTTCCTAAAAAAGTCGAAGATGCTAAAGCTATCCGCGAAGGTCGCAAGCGACCTGAAGACATACCAGACGAAGACCGTGATTTCTACCTGGAGCGCATGTACCCAGCTTACGGAAACTTAGTTCCTCGCGATGTTGCGGCTCGTGCTGCTAAAAAAGTTTGTGACGAAGGACGTGGTATTGAAAATAACCCAACGCATGAAGGAGTTTTCTTAGATTTTAAATATGCTATTGAACGTTTGGGACGAAAAGTTATCGAAGAACGTTACGGCAACCTGTTTGAAATGTACGAAAAAATTACAGGTGACAACCCATACGAAACGCCCATGAAAATTTATCCGGCAGTCCATTACACAATGGGCGGACTCTGGGTTGATTACGAATTAATGTCAACAATTCCTGGCTTGTTCGTTATTGGCGAAGCTAATTTCTCTGACCACGGCGCAAACCGCCTTGGTGCTTCTGCTTTAATGCAAGGTCTGGCTGATGGATACTTTATTTTGCCATACACAATTCAGAACTATTTAGCTGACCAGATAACTGTTAAACCAATTGAACTTTCACATCCAGAATTTGAAAAAGCAGAAAAAGAAGTCCGCGATCATATCAAACATCTTATGAGCATTAACGGTAAATATTCAGTCGATCATTTCCATCGTCAATTAGGAAGAATCATGTGGAACAAAGTGGGCATTGTACGTAATGCTCAGGGATTGAAAGAGGCTATTGATGAAATTCGCGCTTTACGAGAAGAATTCTGGAAAAATGTTCGTGTTCCTGGTACTGCAGATGGAATCAACGTTGAGCTTGAAAAAGCTAACCGTGTTGCTGATTTCTTCGAATTGGCTGAACTGATGGCAATTGACGCCTTACATCGTGAAGAATCTTGCGGTGGTCACTTCCGCGAAGAATACCAGACAGAAGAAGGCGAACCTCTTCGCCGTGATGACCTGTTCATGTACGTCGCTGCCTGGGAATACAAAGGCGACGGCCAGAAACATGAATGGGAATTGAACAAAGAACCTCTTGTTTACGAAGAAACTCCTATTAAAGTACGTAACTATAAAGTTGCTAAATAACTTATGGTTTTATCTAATTCTTAATTTTTTAAACGTAAAACTTTAAATACCAGCAAAAATGGCTAATAAAACTATCAATATAAAACTTCGCGTTTGGCGACAAAACGGTCCACACGACAAGGGACATTTTGAAGAATACGAACTTAATAATGTCCCTACTGCAGCTTCTTTCCTGGAAATGATGGACCTTTTGAACGAAAAACTTATCAGCGAAGGCAAAGAACCTGTCGCATTTGACCATGATTGCCGTGAAGGTATCTGCGGCGCATGCTCTATGTACATCAACGGTCGCGCACACGGTCCTGCAACAGGCGTTACCACTTGCCAACTGCACATGAGACTGTTTAAAGATGGTGAAACAATCACTGTCGAACCATGGCGTGCTAAAGCATTTCCTGTAATTAAAGACTTAATGGTTGACCGTTCTGCGCTGGACGAAATTATCAAAGCTGGCGGCTACATAAGCGTAAATACTGGTGGTGCGCCTGACGCAAATACAATCCCAATTCCAAAAGATGTAGCTTCTCGTGCATTTGACGCTGCAAACTGCATTGGCTGTGGAGCTTGCGTTGCTACATGTAAAAACAGCTCTGCTATGCTATTCGTGGCTGCTAAAGTTTCGCATTTAGCTCTGTTGCCGCAAGGACAGGTCGAAGCAAAAGAGCGTGTTAAGAAGATGATTGCTAAAATGGACGAACTTGGCTTTGGTAGTTGTACAAATACTGGCGCTTGCGAAGTCGAATGTCCAAAAGGCATTTCTATTGCATTTATAGCTAAGCTCAACCGCGAATATCTTAACGCTAATTTGATGCCATAAGACTTTGATTTTCTAAGTCAAAATAAGGCGGCCGTCAGGCTGCCTTATTTTTTTCGCTTCTGTTTTTTGTCTATGTATTTAAAACTGTTGACTTCCCTGCCTGTTGAAAACTTTTGCAATTTTGTTCGTTTTATCATATTTTAGACCTAACAGTCGAAAAATCTTAATTTCACGATATTGGCAGAATTAACCAACATATTCAAGTTATTTAAAATTAGTCGGTTACCTGAGAAGTTTAAAGAAAAGTTCAGCTTAGAACACAGCCGTGCATCTATTCCGTATTTGCGATTTACTGCTTTCCTAATGTTAATATTTTTAGTGCCTTATTACTGGCTTGATTATGTCAGCTCGCCAAATCATTACGCGATAATCTGGATAATCAGAACATTAGGTCTTACTATTCCTGCTGTTTTAGTATTACTGTTTAGTAAAAAACAATTTTATGTTCAAAACTATCAAACTTTTACAACCCTTTTCGTCTTAACAGGCAGCCTGTCGATCGAAGCAATGTTGTTATTTTGCGATAAACAAGAGGTTTGTTTTTACACTTATTTTCTTGGCATTTTAGTATTAAATTCTGTTTCAATTCCAACCCGTTTGAGGCTTAAAAATGCTTTTATTGTTTATACTATATCGTTTTTAGGTTTTATTTTGATTTTACTGTTAAAACAGCAAATGTACCAACAACCAGCCCTGCTATTTAATCGCTTACTATTAGGTATTTCGCTTATTGCAAGCCTTTTTTTCGGGCATTTTTTCATAGAGGACAGCAACATTAGAAAATTTATTAACCAGTTAAAACTGCAAGAAGCAAACGAAGAGTTGTCAATTCAAAACAGCATTATTATTAATCAAAAATCCGAATTAGAAGCCCAAAATGAGATTTTGAACCAACAAAAGCAACTTTTAGAAAGCTATAACAAAAAAATCAGCGACAGTATTCGTTATGCTCAAAAAATCCAATTCGCTTTACTACCTGACACACAAGAAATTAAACAAGTTTTTTCTGACTCTTTCCTGTTTTTTAAACCAAAAGAAACAGTAAGCGGCGATTTTTACTTCTGGAAAAAACAACAAAACCGCTTCATCCTTGCATTAGCAGATTCTACAGGTCATGGCGTCCCTGGAGCATTTATGAGCATATTACTTATTGGTTTTCTGCGAGAAATTATAAACAAAACTGATTCTCCTTCCAAAATTTTAGCCCACCTTCGCAATTATACAATAAACGCTCTGAAACAGGGCAAATCCCGCACAATCAACGATGGATGCGATATTAGTATGATTACTTTAGATTTAAACGAAAAAATCTTCAAATTCTCTGCTGCCAACATGGATGGTTTATACATATCAAAAGAAATTCATGACTTACCAGTCATAGGTTCAAAAGGTGAACTGAATATTTACAAACTACAGGCAACACGCCAGCCTATTAGTTTTTACTACAAAATGGAAGATTTCAACGAAATAACTATCAAATACTCTCCGCAAGACAAAATAATTCTATTTTCTGACGGCATCGTTGACCAGTTCGATAGCGCATTCCGCAAACTCACACGAAAAAGATTTTACGACTTTGTCATACAACACGCAAATAACAACGCACAAACTATGGGACAAAAAATCTTACAAAGCTTTGACCAATGGCGACATAAAGACTATCAAACCGACGACATAAGCATGCTCATTTTAGAATTTTAAACCCACTACCATGAAAGCACTGATTTTCGACCTAAACGGTGTTATCATCGAAAGCACAGACACAAACGCACAAATTTATGCTCAAATCTTCCGACCATTTGGCGAACAGGTGGCGCAGAAAGTTGTCGAACATTACAAACAATTCGGCGGCATACCGCGTCAAAAACGAATCGAAATTTATCTGAGACAATTCGCTAATATTGAACCGACAGAAGATTTAATCAAAGAAATGTCTGAAAAATTTAGCCAGCTTTATTTCGAATCACTAAAACAAGCACAATTTATCCCCGGAGTCTTTGAATTCATGCAAAACCATGGTAAAAAATACGATAAATTTCTCTCTTCAGGCGCACCCGAACATGACTTACCCCAAATTTTGCAAATCCTGGAACTCGAACAATATTTCATAAAAGCATACGGCGCACCAAAAAACAAATCCGAACACATCGCACAAATCCTCCGTACATACAACTATCCCAAAGACCAAACCGCCTTTATTGGCGATAGTCCTAAAGACCGGGAAGCTGCACTTCAAAACGGAATTATTTTCATAGCACGGCCCCGCGGCCTTAAATCTCTTGAAAACGAAAAATATAAAATCAACGACTTCTATGATTTAACCAGGCTCCTGGAAAGCTTAGAAAAAGGACAGGCTACTCGCTGAAATCAATAATTGCACCGTTTATAAAATCATTGAACGGCTTGGCTATACGACAATACTCCACAACATCATCAAGACTAAAATCCTCAGGTAAATAAGCCATTATCGAATAACTTTTATATCTGAGCAAATCAATGTACTCAAAATCTTTCGAATACCCACGCGGATAACCCTTCATCTTCTCGCCATAAATACCACAATAAACCTTTTTAAATTTCGGTGCATTCAAAACCTCCAAAAATTTCTGCGGTTCATAAAAAATCCGCTTGCGAACAGGCTTTAAAACCTCGCTTTTTGGACAATGCACCCCCGCCCCAATAAAACTATTATTCGGCTCAATATGAATATAATACCCTGCAAACTGGCTTTTTCGACCGCCATGAGCAAGAAAACTACCAAAAAACTCTTTGTAAGGGCGCTTATCCTTTGAAAATCGAGTATCCCGGTAAATCCTGAACAATGTCTGGGAAGGTTCCAAATCTGCCAAAACAGGCTCAAACTCCGATATCCGCTCAATAACCGAACGAATAAACTGCTCAAACTCTGCACGCGCAGCTAAATAATTATGCTTATGGGCATTAAACCAATCGCGATTATTATTGGCTTTGAGGGAACGGAGAAAACTATAAGTTTTAACTAACATCTAAAGCTGCATTAGTCAACTTTCGAACAAACTGGCTTGCTGTAACTCATATCTGTTTTAAGAATATGATTGAGTAACCAGTCTTTGAGGAAATTCAACATATCAAAACCTAAAATCTCATCACCCAATTCATGACGTTTCTTAAAAATCTCAATTTTCTCGACAAATTCTTGATGCTGCTTTTTATGAAGATCACTTGGTCCAAAGCCATGCTTCTTGAGCATTTCTTCTTCTGCAGAAAAGTGGTATTTTGTATAATCAACTAATTCTGAAAGAATTTCACCCAATTTATCTTTTGATTCACGGCCCATGAAAGCTGAATGAAGCTCATTAATGATGTCGATTAATTTTTTGTGTTGCTGGTCGATATAATTACAACCAACAGAATACTTATCAGTCCAGATTATTAAGTCAGCCATTGTTTGTTTTTTTGAAATTCTTTGATTTTCGAATTTTCAAATATAATTATTATGACTAAAAT
>WFZV01000208.1 GCA_015489395.1 Bacteroidales bacterium | reverse complement strand
GGATTTAGGATCCTGTGGCTTTATGCCGTGGGGGTTCGAGTCCCCCCATCCGCACGAAGTTTTAAATATCAATGCAATACGCGCTGCTTAAAAGCGGCGTGATTTTTTTTACTTTTTAAACATAAAACTAATTCAACATGGAAGTTACTCATAATCAAGACGGTTTAAAAGGCTCTGTTACTGTCAAAGTTTCAAAAGACGATTATTTACCAAAAGTAAACGAACGCCTCAAAGAATTACGTAAAAAAGTAAATATGCCGGGATTCCGCCCTGGTCATGTTCCTCTTAGTATTGTAAAAAAACTCTACGGCAAAGAAATACTCGTCGAAGAAATAAATAAACTTGTTAATCAAGCCCTTACAGACTTCATTAAAGAAAACAAGCTTAAACTTGTTGGCGATTTTATTCCTGATAAAGACAAAACCCAATTCAATATCAACAACGAAGAAGACTATCAATTCGTCTATGATTATGCTACAACAAGCTCACCTTTAATTAATTACGAGAATTTAACTGTCCCATACTACAAAGTTAAAGTTGATGATAATATTATCGAAGACGAAATCGAAACTTTGTTGAAAAAATACGGACAATACGTTGAAACTGATGAAATTAAAGACGATGACGACATTTTTTACCTTACTTTTATCGAACTGGACGAAAACGGTCAGCCCAAATCGGACGGATTTAAAAAAGACGACATCGTTTTAGCTCTTTATTTACTTAACGAAAACATCCGCGATCAATTTATTGGCAAAAAAGTTAACGACGAACTTAATATCAAACTTAGTCAGCTTCTTAAAGATGATAAAAACTTACACACTCTATTTGGCGTAAAACCTGAAGAACTGGAAAACGTTGGAGATGACTTTAAAGTCGTTATCACTAAAATCAAACGGTTTAAACCAGCTGAACTTAACGAAGAATTTTTCAAAAAATACGCACCAAATAAAGAAATCAAAGACGTAGAAGAGTTTAAAAAAATAGTCAGGGAAAATCTCGAAAAATACTTTGAAGAAAAAGCACGCCAGCTGTTTAAAAAACAGGTAAAAGAAATCTTGACCGACACTGTTGAAGTTGAAATACCTGAAGACTTTTTAATCCGTTGGCTCGACTATGTACAACAAGACAAACCTGAAGACAAACGGCTTAGCAAGGAAGAAATCGAAAAATATGCTAAAGACTTACTAAAAGGCATTAAATGGAACAGAATTTTGGAGCAAATAGCCAAAGACCTGGATATAAAATTAGAAAGACAGGACTCTATCCGCGCTCACGCTGACTTCATCAAATCTATTTATTCTCAATATGGCGTTGACACTGACCAATTTGGCGAAGAATTCTTTTTGCAACAAGCTGAAGGCGAATATGACCAACTTAGCGATAACGAACGCTCAAACATTGACCTTTACGCTTTCGAAAATAAAGTTTTAGACGCTTTGATGGATAAAGTCAACTTAGAAGAACGCGAAGTTACAGAAGAAATGCTTAATGCCATGCTTGAAGACAAAAAACAACCTGAATCAGAACAAACCGAAGAAAAATCTGACAATTCCGCCCAGACAGAACAAAACAATCAACAAACTGACGAGAAAACAGAAAACACTGACGAAACCGGACAACCCGAACCACAAACCAACGAAAATTCTGAAAACGAAAACAGTGCTAAAACCGAACAAAACGAGCAACTGACCGACGAAAACTCTGAAAATTCAACCGAAACTGAACAATCCGAACCTCAAACCGACGATAATTCTGAAGACACAACCAAAGCAGAATAAAATCTTACGGAAAAGCCTATCACATCACAGCAGCGGGCTGCCGATTGACGGCAGCCCGCTGCTCTTTTTCTCGTTTAAACCCGCGTTTGTTCTCACTTAAGCAAAATCAATAGTTTGCTGCATACAATTACTTGAAACTGCTATTTGTAGTTTTCGCGTAATTTTTTCGAACGCAACAATAAAGCACTTACAAAAGTGTAAACCGTAACAGTTATCATTATCACTAAATACCTCGTATAAGGCTCACCTGCTGCAATACGTTCTTTTACAACCCCAAAAATCGGAATAATCCAGGAAATTGTGGCCAGATAAAGTACGATTTCCAAAAACGTTAGTACCCAGCGCTTTTTAATCAAAAATAAAAATGGCAAAAATAAACTTACCACACCCAAAATCATCAAATGATGATGGGCTAAATGCGCTGCAAGCAAAATAAAAGCAAATACAACAGCAATAATTCGTCCCATATCACTAATTTTTTAACTGCGAAAAAAACATAAATCGAACAAAACTGCAAAAATCGTCGAAAATTTCTCTTTAGCCTACCACTAACGCCTTTAAACTCAAAAACTTAGAACAATTTTCCATAATTATAATAATCTAAAATTCAAACTTCTAACTCTTAAGTTTTTCTTAAATAATTTTTTAGCCACAGTATAAAAAATTTGTTTTATCTTTGCTGAGCAATTTAAAAACCTAAAGCTTATGTTTTTTATCAATATCCCAGACAAAGACGAATTCAAAAACTACGCTGTTAAACACCACAGGATAAATAGTTTATTTTTAGACCAGTACACCAAGCATATAAGCAATATGACCCGCTCAGTCATCGAAGAGCGTGAAATGCCTTTCCGCGAAGTTGACGTTTTCTCACGGTTAATGGCTGATAGAATTATTTTTATCGGGACAGAAATTGACGATTATGTATCAAATATCATTCAAGCACAACTGCTGTTTTTAGATGCTGCCGACCCATCGAAAGACATCCAAATATACTTCAACACCCCAGGCGGCAGTCTCTACGGCGGCATGGGAATATACGATACAATGCAGTACGTCAGCCCTGATATCTCCTGCACTTGCACAGGCATGGCTGCGTCATTAGGAGCAGTCTTACTGGCAGCAGGCACTAAAGGTAAAAGATTCGCTCTGCGTCACAGTCGTATTATGCTACATCAACCTTACGGAGTAGCATACGGACAAGCATCTGATATCGAAATAGACGTCGAACACCTCAAAGACATGCAAAAAGACCTGTACGAAATAATTTCCCTTCACACTGGTCAACCTGTTGAAAAAATCGAAAAAGATATTGACCGTGACTTCTGGATGAGACCCGAACAGGCTAAAGAATACGGAATTATCGACGAAGTCATTACCCGTACCAAATTAGACAAAAACAAAAATAACGAAGAATAATTCAACTCTCTTAAAACCCAAACATTAAACACAATGTCAGATTTAAACAAAAACCTTCAAACACCCAAAACCATGCAAGCAAATAACACTCAAGATATTATAGAAGCTTTAAGTAATGTTGAATTTCGTAAAAAATTTCTTGAACATCGTGTTGTATTTTTCTGGGGCGTTGTTAACAGCGAAACATCAAAAGAGATTGTAAACCAGCTTATTTACCTCGAAATGTTAGACCCTGGAAAGGAAATAAAAATGTACATTAACAGTCCAGGTGGCTCGGTAAGCGCAGGACTTAGCATTTACGACACAATGCAAATGATTAGTTCTCCAGTTTCTACAATCTGCTTAGGGCTGGCTGCATCAATGGGAGCTGTCCTCCTCTCTGGCGGCGAAAAAGGAAGAAGATTTATCTTTCCCAACGCCGAAGTTATGATTCACCAACCCTCTATCGGCGCTCCAATCGCAGACCAGGCTGCTAACCTATACATAACCGCTGAACATATTAAAAAGACAAAAGAACGCTTGATTAGAATCCTGGCCGAAAACACAGGACAACCATTCGAAAAAGTCTTAAAAGACGCTGATCGTGACTACTGGATGGACGCTCAAGAATCGTTAGATTATGGTATTGTAGATGGAATTATTGATAAAGTTATTCTTTAATTTCTGATTTTAATGCCTAAAAATCTGGATGTTTAAAGACTAAAAAATTGTGACTTATTATGGCTAAAAAAACTCATTCGCACGACGAACTGAAATGTAGCTTTTGCGGCAGACCTGAATCACAAGTCCAATTTCTGGTACGAGGACTTTACGGCGCTATCTGTAACGACTGCATTGAACAGGTTTACGAAATATGGACTGAAGAGACTAAAAGACAACAGAAAAAATTTTACACAGAAAAATTCAAAGAACTTAAACCTAAAAAAATTAAACAGTTCTTAGACCAATACGTTATCGGACAGGAAGAAGCTAAAAAAGTACTTTCTGTTGCCGTCTATAACCACTATAAAAGACTATATTCCAACGTTGTTGCCGATGACGTCGAAATCGAAAAAGCCAACGTTTTACTCGTTGGTCCCACAGGTACTGGCAAAACACTGCTTGCCCGTACTATAGCCAAAATGTTAGACGTTCCATTCGCAATTGCCGATGCCACGACCCTTACAGAAGCAGGTTACGTGGGCGAAGACGTCGAAAGCATCTTAACACGACTCTTACAAGCTGCTGATTATAACGTGAAATTGGCTGAAATGGGCGTTGTATTCATTGACGAAATCGACAAAATAGCAAGAAAAAGCGAAAATCCTTCAATAACCCGCGACGTCTCAGGCGAAGGCGTTCAACAGGCTCTGCTAAAACTCCTCGAAGGCTCAATAGTCAACGTTCCTCCTCAAGGCGGACGAAAACACCCAGAACAGCCTTTCATCCAGGTCGACACATCAAATATACTGTTTATCTGCGGCGGAGCCTTCGACGGTATCGAAAAAATAATCGCAAAACGACTTAATACCCAGGTAGTAGGCTATAACCGTGTAAAAAACGCTGAACAAATCGACCGCGAAAACCTTATGCAATACATCAGCCCTCACGACCTGCGCATGTACGGACTTATCCCTGAACTGGTCGGTCGTTTGCCTATTATTACACATCTCGACCCTCTCGATAAAGACGCTTTAAAACGAATCCTTGTTGAACCTAAAAACGCAATTATTAAACAGTATCAAAAACTCTTTGAATTAGACGGCATAACACTCGAATTTGAAGACGCTGTGCTTGATTACATCGTCGAAAAAGCTATAGAATTCAAAGTCGGCGCACGCGGCCTTCGCTCAATAGTCGAAACCATCATGACCGACGCAATGTTCGAAATCGAAAGCCACGACAAAAAACTTATAATCACCCTCGACTACGCAAAACAAAAATTAGAGGAAGACAAAGCTAAAAGGCTGAAATTTATCTAAAGCATATTGCGAAATTCAACATAAACTCTTAATTTTGCAACACAAAATTCATAATAGGTACACGGACTTAGAAAAAATCCTTCTTCCCGGTTACATTGGGCCCGTAGCTCAGCTGGCTAGAGCGCCAGAATGGCATTCTGGAGGTCGTGGGTTCGAGTCCCATCGGGTCCACAGAGCCGAGTTCAGAAAACTCGGCTTTTCTTATGCAAAACTGCCAGTATTCACTATTTCCGCCCGCCTTAGCTTGCCTGTCAAAAATCAAAAATCGGACTTTTTTCACCTAAAATCCGACTTTTTGTGATACCAATGTGATACCCGTTGTGTTACCAAAACCCAATTTGTGATACCCAAACAAACTTAAAACAGGTAAGCTATGAAACGTGTAGAATTTCGCTTTATATACAATCGTAAAGGACAATTAAACAAAGACGGAAAAGCTCTTGTCCAACTTGAAATCTATCAAGGCAGAAAAAGGAAGTTTTTTTCCACAGGTATTTATCTCACACCCAAGCAGTGGGATGATAGAAGGCAGATTGTGAAAAATCATACTGACGCACAGAGATTGAATTGGTTTTTGAGAGAGATGATGAATCGTTTTCAAGATTATGAGATACAAATGATTCAGCAACACGGCTACGTGGAGCTGGGTATGTTT
>WFZV01000207.1 GCA_015489395.1 Bacteroidales bacterium | reverse complement strand
TCTTTAGTTTTTGCGACTGTTTGTTCCAGCTTGTCTTCTTTGCTTTTAAAAACATCAAAAATACCCATAAATTTAGCTTTTGTTTTTTGTCAAAAATAATAGAATTTACTGAAAATTAATATAGAAAAATGTTTGTAAAATCTAAAAAATCTGGAAAGAATCAAAATTTGCAGGCGGTATATCATTTACAATAACATTGTCAACTCTTGCAGCACTGGGACCTTGTTTTATATAATCGATAAAAATATCCATTAGTTTTTGATTTGGTGCGACAGCTTCGATATAAACACTGCCGTCGGGTTCGTTGCGCACAAAACCTTTAATGCCAAGCATGTGTGCTTTTTTGTAAGTATAGTATCTAAAGCCAACACCCTGCACTCGCCCTGTTACTGTGATTTGTTTAGCAATCATTTTAAGACAGATTAGGTTTCACAGGGCGAATTTAAAAATTTTTTCAATGGAGAGAAGTAAATTGTTGATTAATCTTTAAGCAGCCATTGGTAGGCCTCGTCGTAATCGTCAAAATTCATTCTTACAGGACCAGGAACGTTATCAATAATTGGCTGTACAACAAAATCAAGGTCTAATTTTGATACAAGTTCTTTGGGGTAAACCTGTGCAAGTTTTTTTAAACCATTCGCCACGGTTTTTTTGACTATATTCTCTTTTATCCAGTTCGTAAGTTCACTATTAATTACATAGTTAAAATTGCGATAGTCAAATAGTACACGCGAAGGACGATAATGCATGAAAGCTTCTAAGTATTTGAGCATTAATTCTTTAATAGTTTTTTCAAAGATGTCATCATCTTCAAAGTTATATGTTTTTAAAGTGACAATAATAATCCTGTTTTCTTCATCAAATTCAATTTTGCCGTATTTATTTTCAAAATATAACTTCATTGTTTTAAAGTTTAACAATGATGTTCAACAAAAATATTAAGTTTTTTATTGATGTGCAAGTTTTATTTTAAATAACTCTCCTATAGCCTAAGGCCATAGGAGAGTTTGTGATAGAGAAGAAATTGGATTAATGTTCAGGTACAGGTTCGACTTCGAAGAAGAATTTATCGGTAAAAGCAGGTTTTAATTCGTCAATCCATAGAGCTTTTTCGTCGTATTGTGCGAAGAATGGTCGTCCAACCCAGTCGGGATTACGGCCTTGAATAAATGTGAGGTTAATGTATTTTTGACCGTTAATTTCTACAACTCCGTTAATTAAAATTTTGCCAGGAGTTGCTGACATGCTCGGACCACGTACAGTACGTGCAATGCCACTAACTTTGTTGTAAGCATTGCGGAAAATTTGCCATGCCTCGACGATAGGTACACCAAAGTAATGCTGTGCGCCTGTATCGCGAGCCATGAACATGTAATAAGGTACGATATTTAGTTCGACTTCCATTTGCCATTTTTTAGCCCAGGTTTCACTTTCAGCATTGATATGCCGCAAAAGCGGAGACTGTGAACGTAAAATAGCTCCAGTTTGCTGGATTTTGTAGATAGCTTCCTGGACTTCTTCTGTAATCAGTTCTCGCCAGTGATTTATGTGTAAAGGCAATGTTAGATGCAAGCCAGCAGCTCGTATATCACGGAAAATTTGTAGAATTTCTTCGGCGTCAGGGTCAGTTAGATAGCGATAAGGCCAATATAGAACAGATTTAGTGCCAAAGCGAATAGTCCTGATGTCAATGTATCCATTTTTTTTCGCCTCTAAAATAGGAGCAATGTATGTACGCAGGATTTTTGCACTCATAATAAGCGGGTCGCCTCCTGTGAACAATATGTCTGTTATAGAAGGATGGCGGTGGATGTATTCTATCAGTATATCGACTTCTTTCATAGCAAATTTAAGTGAGTCTATGCCTATGAATTGAGGCCAGCGGAAGCAGAATGTACAATAAGAGTGGCAGGTTTGACCTTGTTTTGGGAAAAATAAAATAGTTTCTCGGTATTTGTGCTGTGAACCGCGTAATTTGTGACCGTCAATTTCTGGTACATTTTTATCCATCTGACCGGCAGGATGTGGGTTGTGCGCCCAACGAATTTCGTTGACTACTTTGAGTAGTTCGTCTTTAGGAGCATTGTTTTTCAGTAAATTAGCAATTCGTTCGTATTCGTCTTCAAGGAGCATGCCTTTGTTTGGAAAAACAAGGTTGAAGATTGGGTCGTTTTTGTAATTGTCCCAATCAATCAGTTTTTCGACAACATAATTGTTAACTTTAAAGGGAAAAACGTGTGCAACTACCTCAATGTCGAAAATTTCTTGTTCACTGAGGTAGTTAATTTGGGGTAATTTTCTGAAATTTGCTAATGTATAACTTTTGTAATGCATAGCTAAACGTTTTAGGGGTTTAGTTTTTATATTAAAAAAAATTTTCAGAAAATCAACTTTGAAAAAATCATAAAAGGTTACGAATTATGAAAAGTTATCTAAGTATTTGGTTATTAGTTGTTTTATTGCTTTTCTCGTGTCAAAGAACACAAAACTTCCATCCGTCGAAGATAAGCGGTTATGATACAATAAGATATAAAGTTTTTCGAGTTGACAGTGGTTGGGGATATGATATTTTGATAAATAGCAAAGTCTTTATCCACCAACCGTTTATACCGGGTGTTCAGGGCCGATTTGTTTTTTTAACAGCTAATGATGCGCGGAAAACAGCGATTTTGATGATTCACAAAATGCTGCGCCAGCCAGGGTTACCAGCTGTTTCGGTACGAGAATTAGATAGTCTTGGAGTTTTGTATGATACGGTTAAAAAATTCCAGGATTATATCCTTAACCGTCATAAGCGATATACTCGGGTGCGTTAAATTTACGGGTCATTCCAGTAAAAGACGGTTTGTTCGTCGTCGATAGTGAAAGAGTCTTTGTCCAAAAGCACAGGAAATTTTTTTCGCATTTGTTGTAATTGTTCTAAGTCTAAAGTAGCGGTTATGATTTGTTCTTCGTGCAGATGGGCTTTTTGTATGATCTGGCCTTTAGGTGATAAGATTAGCGAATTTCCTGAGTAGTAAAAGCCATTTCCGTCAGTGCCGACGCGGTTTACAGCAGCTACATAAGCTTGATTTTCGATAGCTCTTGCTTTAAGCAGATTTTCCCATTGATCGATACGGCTATCTGGCCAGTTAGCTACATAAATGAGTAAATCGTACGAATCTTTATTTCTCGCCCATACTGGAAAACGTAAATCGTAGCAAATCAAGGGTTTAATTTTCCAGCCAAGGTAGTTGATTATAATATTTCGGTTGCCTTTTGAGAAAAATTTATGTTCATCTGCCATTGTGAAAGTGTGCCTTTTATCGTAAAAAGCATAGTTTCCGTCAGGTTTTACGAAAAATAGACGGTTGTAAAATTTATCGTTATCTCTGAAGATAAACGAACCGACAATGGCAGTTTTGAAAGCCTTTGCCTGTTCAATAAGCCAATTCAGAGTAGGGCCATTGAGGTCTTCTGCTAAATCAAAAGGTTTTATGTTGAAGCCGGTGTTGAACATCTCAGGTAAAAGCACTAAATCAGAGTTAGTTTGAGCGATTTTTGACTGTAGATAGTCGAAATTTTTTTGCTTATCCTGCCAGAATATTTCTCTCTGTATCAGCGATATACTTAGATTTTTTTTCATAATTAGAAAGATTTGAATAAATTTGTCAAAACACAGATTTAAACGAAAATTAATGCTTCAAAAAGCTGTTGTAAAATTATTACGAATCTGGAAAAAGCACAAAATCCTTGTTATAATTCTGCTGACTTTGTTTTATATCACGTTTTTAGATAGCAACAATATCCTACAATTTGTAAAACTTTTACGTCAGGTTCATTCTTTGGAAAAGCAAAAGCAACAATTAATCGAGCAAATTCGCCAAGATAGTATAAAGCTTTACCAGTTAAAGTCGAATGACAGGACTTTTGAGAGGTTTGCGCGAGAACAGTATTTTTTTCATAAACCCGGAGAAGAAGTGTATGTGTTAAAAGTTAAAAAATGAATCAAATGAGGAAAATTTTTACTTTTTTTTTAATAAATCTTGTTTTAACAGGTCAACTTTTTTCGCAGCAATTATTGACATCCAGGCAGCTTGATACTGCCCATGTTTACATGTCTTTAGACGAAGCATTACAGCATCCAGAGCAAGTATATGTTCTGGATTTGCTCAATGCAGGCTTAACTGAATTGCCTTCAGATATTTTAAAGCTTAAAAATTTACAAAGACTGGTTCTTTACGATAATAATTTAACTACTTTGCCTGATTTTATTGACCAACTTACTAATCTACAGGAACTTTATTTGGATAACAACCAGCTGGCATCTTTGCCTGGAAGTATTGGAAATTTAAAACATTTGCGCGTATTGAGTCTGGTAAACAATAAGTTGAAAAATATTCCGAATTCTTTATGTTTATTATCAAATCTGGAGAAATTAAATCTGTCGAAAAATCAACTGCTGTCTTTGCCGCAATCGATAGGTAATTGTCAGAAATTGAAAGTTTTAGACCTGTCTGAAAATAATTTACATTTTTTACCTCAAAGTATAGGAAATTTAAAACACCTCAGAAAACTAATTTTGGTTGATAATCAGTTAGACAGCTTACCTTCGTCAATAGGGAATTTGTCTCAATTACGAGTACTTTCGTTGGACAATAATAATTTGCAGTTTTTACCTGAAACTATCGGTAATCTGAAAAAGTTGGAGAGCCTCAGCATTATTGGCAATAAATTAACATTTTTACCTGAGACAATCGGAAATCTGTCCAATTTACGAGAATTGATTTTAACAAATAATCAAATTACTTCAGTCCCAGAACAAATACGTAAATTGCATGGACTTGCATATTTTGATATTTCAGGAAATCCTCTGTCGGACGAGGAAAAGCTCAAGATAAAAAAATATTTACCAGATACTTTTATCTCGTTACCTTAAAAAATAAAATTCCACACAAATGATACTAAATTTTAAAGGTCAAGATTTTGAGCTGCTAAAACAAAAAGGCATAGCTCTTGAGGAGATTCTGCGACAAATTAGTATGTTTAAAAATGGTATAGAACCTATTAAGCTTGTCGAACCTGCAACACCTGCTAATGGCGGTGTTAAAGTGCTTAAAGACAGAGAAATCGAGTATTATATTCAAATTTTTGAAGAATTTCGGTCAAATCGTGTAATTTACAAGTTTACGCCTGCCTCTGGAGCTGCTACAAGAATGTTTAAAAAGCTTTACCAGTTCCTTGAATCCGACGATATGGAGCCACAGGACGAAGAATTGAAAGATTTTTTTGCCAATTTACATAAATTGGCATTTTACCATGACCTGGAAAATGCCTGCAAAAAGCTTTATGGACACAATATCAAAAAGTTGCTCAAGCTTAAAGAATATAAAAAAATCGTTACTGCACTGTTGGACGAACAGGGGTTAGGTTATGGTCAAAAACCCAAGGCTTTAATTAAATTTCATAAATACAAAGACCGCAGCCGCACTTCAATGGAAGAGCATTTAGTCGAGGCTTTTAGTTATGCTGTCGGTCGGGATAATGCTCTGGAACTGCATTTTACTGTTTCACCTGAACATAAGTCAGAATTTGAGGCTCATGCCAGAGAACTTTTAAATGTTTATGATGAGAAAAATGAAAAAATTAATTTTAGTTTTTCTGTTCAAAAGCCCTCGACAGACACTATTGCGGTGGATATGAACAACATGCCGTTTCGAAAGGAAGATGGAAATTTGCTGTTTCGACCAGGTGGTCATGGTGCTTTGATTTATAATTTGAACGACATTGACTCTGACCTGATTTTTGTTAAAAATATCGATAACGTTGCGCCTGATCGCATGAAATTAGACACAGAAATGTATTTCAAAGCTTTAGCAGGTTATTTGATAACGTTAAAAAATAAAATCGACGCTTACAATGAAATTCTGGAAACAGGAGTTGAACAAGAAGATCTGGACGATATTTACGAATTTATCGAAAATGTTTTGATGATTAAGCCTAAAAAGAAACTTAAAAAGTTCGAAGATAAAATCGAGTTTGCCAGAAAAATATTAAATCGACCTTTGCGTGTGGCTGGAATGGTCAAAAACCTGGGACAGGAAGGCGGAGGTCCATTTTTAGTCGAATATGACGAATTTATCAGTCCTCAAATCGTTGAAAAGTCGCAAATAGACCTGACTAATCCACATTACAAGGAGTTGCTTAAAAAATCAACGCATTTTAATCCTACGTTTATGGTTTTGAGCGTTAAAGATTATAAAGGAAACAAGTTTAACCTGCTGGATTTCGTCGATGAAAAAGCTTCATTCATTACGATAAAAAATTATCACGGTCATGACATAAAAGCTCTGGAGCGTCCCGGACTCTGGAATGGTGCGATGGCTTTTTGGAACACAGTGTTTGTGCAAGTGCCTTTAACAGTGTTTAATCCTGTTAAAACAGTCTTTGATTTGCTAAAGCCCAATCATCAAAATGAAATTTAGATTTAACATATTGTTGACTTTTTTGTTTGTTTTGTTTAATTTTTTCTTCACAATTTCGTGTGAAAAGAGCATTTATTTTAAGGATGTGTCAGATTGTCAATGTATTACAGAAGAGCCTTTTTACGGCAATTTGACGATAGAATTTACCCGAGATACTGAGCAAAGAAGTCCGCAAATATTGATATTAAGCGGGTTTTATGAAGAAAATAACGTAATTGATACTTTGCAGACAGATACAGTGCCTGCATATCGAGATTTTATTTATTATCAAGTGCCAGTAAATCATTACTATACAGCTGTTTGTCTATACATTCGCGATGGAGACACGATTCGTGCAGTGGACGGTGGATTTGTGAAAAAAGAAAGTTATTACGATTCTGATTGCGACACAATTTGCTGGAAACTTACAGGTTCTAATTTGAATTTAAAACTTAAAAATACGAGGCGATGAAAAGCTACAGGAAAGAATTATGGTTCAATACACCGACAAGACGAGCTTTTATAAACATTACGCCACAGGTTGAACAAGCAGTAAAAGAAAGCGGAGTCAAAGAAGGCCTGTGTCTTGTCAATGCAATGCACATCACAGCGAGTGTGTTTATTAATGACGATGAGCCGGGGTTGCATCAAGATTTTGAACGTTGGCTTGAAGAACTTGCTCCAGAAAAGCCATATTCCCGCTACAATCACAATCTTACAGGCGAAGACAACGGCGACGCCCACTTAAAACGTCAAATTATGGGGCGAGAAGTAGTGGTAGCAATTACTGACGGTAAGCTTGATTTTGGTCCCTGGGAGCAAATTTTTTACGGAGAATTCGACGGAAAACGGCCAAAACGTGTATTAATCAAAATTATCGGCGAATAATTCTTCTTTTGCCAGTTACCTGTTTTTGACGTACGTTTTTTTGTGACGGATTATATTTTATAATGTTGCGGGTAGAAAATTGAGGCTGTCACTTGTGACAGCCTCAATTTTTGGTTTTGAGAATTTTTCGAACGCAATGTAGAACAATTCGTTAGATAAAGTCACCTTTAGAA
>WFZV01000206.1 GCA_015489395.1 Bacteroidales bacterium | reverse complement strand
ATTGACGATGGCATAAAGCTTTTTACTTCCACAGACGAGATTTTAAAATATTTACCGTTTGATGTACGTTCAAAAATTGAACTAAAAAATTACCAAAAAGGCAAAATACAGGCTTTAGACCTTATAATTGACAGTTTTAAACATTAAAAATTCAAACTATGAAGCTATTTTCAAAAATTTTTCTTCTATTTGCTGCCTTTTTCTTTGTAGGACAGGTGGCAGCCCAGGACATTGTAGGCAAATGGAAAACTATTGACGACAAAACTCATAAAGCTAAATCCGTCGTTAAAATCTACAAAAAAAGCGATGGAAAATATTATGGCAAAATCGTGAAACTGTTTAAAGACCCAGGCGAAGACCCAAATCCCAAATGCGACAAATGTAAAGGAAAATTGCACAATAAGCCTATTTTAGGCATGGTGATTCTTACTGGACTTAAGAAAAAAGGTAAAAACCTCTGGGACGGAGGAAAAATCCTGGACCCGGAAAGCGGCAATGTCTATGACGTGAAAATGTGGATACAGGACGGAAAACTACATGTTCGCGGTTACCTCGGTTGGAGCCTTATTGGCCGCTCACAGGTTTGGCTACCTTACGGGCAGAAGAAAAAATAAACCTTATTAATGGACAAATTATCCGTTATCATCGTTGCTGCCGGAATTGGTAAACGAATGGGTACTGCTGTCCCGAAGCAATTTCTATTGCTTCGGGACAAACCTATTATTATGCACACCATCGAGAAATTTTATCAGGCATTTAACCATTTAGATTTACGAATAATTTTAGTGCTTAATGCCAATTACTTTGACTACTGGCACGAACTAAAACAAAAATTTAACTTTCAAATTCCTGTGATTGAAATCACTGGCGGACAGGAGCGATATCATTCTGTGCGTAATGGCCTTGAGTTGGCGTATGACCATGGAATTATCGCTGTACACGATGGCGTTAGGCCGTTTGTAAATTCGCATTTTTTACAAAATATTTACTCTGAAGCAAAAAAATTTAATTCTGCCGTACCTTATACATTACCCAAAAGCAGCGTGAGAATCGAAGAAAATAACCAAAACCGTCCTTTGCCCCGCGACCGTATTCGTATCATCCAAACACCACAAATGTTCGATGCCAACCGCTTAAAACAGGCTTACGCTAAAGTAAATTACAATAAAGATTTGACCGATGATGCAACGGTTTATCAAACAGCTGGTTATACTGTGCATTTAGTTCCGGGCCTGGACGAAAATATAAAGATAACGACAGAGATCGATTATCTTCTGGCAAAAATTTTGATTGAAAAAATTGGCGATAAGACTTTGCAAAAAAAATAAATTTTCTATACTTTTGCACCTGCACATAATGCCCAGGTGGCGGAATTGGTAGACGCGCTGGACTCAAAATCCAGTGGCCCTCAAGGCCGTGTGGGTTCGAGTCCCACCCTGGGTACAAAAATCCCGCTGTAATCAGCGGGATTTTTTGTTTGGTTATGTATTGTTTGTTATTCTGAGTGACATTTTTAACCCAAAATTATCGTTAGATTTTTAGAAATTTTTTAACTGTAAGAGTACTAAAATTTTACTTGATGTATACTTGATAAGCAAAACTTAAAAATCAAAATTTTTAGAAAAATCAGGTGTTTTGCGATGTAAATCAGTTGTTTAAGTGATAAAATTTCTAATGCGTAGCATTAGAAAAAAGTTTAAATAACATACTGATAATCTGTAAAATATACTTACATTAATAAGTTTTTTTTATTTGTTCTAATGTGTAATTTGGGTTAAAGTCGAAAAAAAAGAATAAGTTTTTTTTACATTCGAAAACTTAGTACACGAACTCATACCCTTTAAGGTTTGCTACGCATACAAGGAAAAAGTTCATCAAATCGTTAGTAATTGATCTGTACTTTGGGAAGTTTTCTTAATAAAGATTCGTAATCGTTAAAAGGGATATTAGTATTGCTAATGTCCAGGTATTTTAGATTTCTCAATTCAAAAATTGTGTGAGGCAGCGATTTAATTGGATTACTCGAAATACTAAGCACTGATAAAGAGTCGATGTAACCAATTTCCACGGGAAGTCGACTGATATGATTATGACTGAGAAATAGCTTTTTCAGCATTTTAAGTTGTCCTATTTCCGATGGAATTGTGCTAATTTGATTGTAAGTAAGGTTTAATTCCTGCAAATTTTTTAATTTTCGAATGTCAGGAGGTAATGTTTTAATTTTATTGTATGATAGAT
>WFZV01000205.1 GCA_015489395.1 Bacteroidales bacterium | reverse complement strand
GAATATCGCTTTAGTCGGAAGTGCAGGTGGCGGAAAAACAATTTTTGCAGAAACAATGGTTTTTAATGGCGGCCTGATTAACCGCCGCGGAGAAATCGAAAAACACAGCACTATCTCCGACTATAAAGAAGTGGAGCATAATCAAGAACATTCAGTTTACACTTCAGTTCTTTACACAATCTGGAAAGATAAAAAAATCAATATCTTAGACGCTCCCGGTAGCGATGATTTTATCGGAGGCGTAGTTACAGCTTTGCATATAGCCGACACAGCCTTATTGTTTTTAAATGCACAGGCTGGAGTAGAAATTGGTGCTGAAAATGCCTGGGAATATGCAAAGAAATACAATAGACCTGTTATTCTTGTTGCCAACCATTTAGACCACGAATATGTTAACTTTGAAAAAACTATTGAGGAAGCACGCGAATATCTTAGCACTAAAATCGTGCAGGTACAGTATCCGGTTAACCCTGGAATAGAATTTAATGCTGTTATAGATTTGCTTAAAATGAAAATGCTTAAATGGAACGATGAGTCCGGTGAAGCCCAGGAACTTGATATCCCTGACGAAGAAAAAGACAAAGCAGAACAATTGCGCGAGGCTCTCATCGAAGCAGCTGCAGAATCTGACGAGTCACTTATGGAAATTTATTTCGAAGAGGGTACTTTGAGCGAAGAACAACTTATGCAGGGTTTGCGTACTGGTTTTATGAACCGCGAACTATTCCCGCTGTTTTGTTCTTCTGCTAAAAGAAATTACGGCGTCAAGCGCATAATGGACTTTATCGTAAATGTAGCTCCATCTCCAGACCAGATGCCTCCTGCTAAAACTGTTGATGGCCAGGAAGTTCCAGTTAAAGCTGACGCTCCAACTTCATTGTTCGTATTTAAAACTACATCTGAGCATCATGTTGGCGATATACTTTTCTTTAAAGTTATGAGCGGTAAGCTCACAGAAAACATGGATTTAATCAACCAACAAAAACAAACAAAAGAACGTATTGCCCAGATTTTCGTCAATTTAGGCGGAAAGCGCGATAAAGTGCCTGAGATGTATGCCGGCGATATTGGCTCAACAGTTAAACTTCGTGATACCCGCACTGGACATACTTTGACAGAGAAAGGCGTTGATTGGAAATTCCCTGAAATCGATTATCCTGAACCAAAATTCTGGACAGCTATTAAGGCAGAAAGCGAATCCGACGAAGAAAAACTTGCTTCTGTTCTTTACAAATTACATGAAGAAGACCCAACTTTCTTAGTCGAATATTCAAAAGAGCTTCGCCAGCTAATCCTCCGTGGTCAAGGCGAACACCACATCAATACGATGAAATGGATTTTGGACAATATTTATAAAATTCCGGCTAAGTTCATCCCTGCCCGTATCCCATACCGCGAAACAGTTACCAAACCAGCCTGGGCGCAATACCGCCACAAAAAACAAACCGGTGGTGCTGGACAATTTGGTGAAGTACATTTGGTCGTTGAACCTTACGAAGAAGGTAAACCTGACCCAACAGGCTTCAAATTCCCTGACAAAGAAATCTCGCTTACTATCAAGGATAAACAGGAATTTGACCTTGAATGGGGCGGAAAATTCGTATTCTATAACTGCGTTGTCGGTGGCGCTATCGATAAGAACTTTATGCCTGCTATTATCAAGGGTATTTTCGAAAAATTAGAAAATTCGCCATTGACCGGTAGTTTTGTCCGTGACGTACGTGTTATTGTGTTTGATGGTAAAATGCACCCGGTTGACTCGAACGAAGTTTCGTTCAAATTGGCAGGACGTAATGCTTTTGACCTTGCTTTCAAAGCTGCTAATCCTGTTATCCTGGAACCGATTTACGAAGTTCATGTCAAAGTGCCAGCAGAAAGCGTTGGTGATGTTATGAGCGATTTGAACACCCGCCGTGCTATTATAGAAGACCAGCACGCAGAAGGCCGTTACGTTACAATTAAGGCAAAGGTGCCTCTGGCAGAAATGAACCGTTATTCGACATCTTTAAGCTCATTGACAAGCGGCCGTGGTACTTATTCGATGAAATATTCGCATTACGCACAGGTTCCACCGAACGTACAGGAAGAACTTGTCAAAAAATTAGCTGCTGAAAATGCAGAAGAATAAAGCTTTTTCTGACAAATAGCCTGATTTTAGGCGATTTATTACATCAGACGGGCTGCAGCGCAGCCCGTCTGATGTTTTTTTGCTTCAATCCCGGTCTGTTACGTAGATTTTTAAAGTACGTTGGATTCGTAGCTGGACGATAAGAAAATAAATTATCGCAGGGAAACGGTGAAGTGTGAAATCTTCACGGTTATGAGCGAATTGAGCTGTTGCAAGACTCAATGCAATTTGCCTGTAAATTAGCGAAAAAGCAGCGAAGCGCAGTAATAAGACTTTTGACAAAAATCATGGACTTTTGTTCTTGCTGCCTACCGAAAATTTTCGTGCTTTTTCGTTGAATTATGCGAAAAAGTTAGTTGGATTTGAGCCAATTCAGGATAAAACGGCTAAAGATTATTTTTTTAAGCAGTTGCTGCTTATCTTTTTCGCGATAATGCCGTTGTTTAATGTCAAAATACCCAGTTTTGCACGAATTATAGTTTTTAGCGTAGTACCGTCGATTTGCAAAGCCGGATAATTTACGTTGTACGCAGA
>WFZV01000204.1 GCA_015489395.1 Bacteroidales bacterium | reverse complement strand
GCCAAGGCCCGAAAAAGCAAGGATTTTGTATTTTTTTAAATCACTAAAGCTTATAGTCTGATTGGTGAATGGATTATATGGAGCAAGAGGTTTGAAGTAAGTAAAAAATATGTTTTCGTTTTTCAGGTTAAATCTTTTAATCGTAGCATGAGCCGTAGTTTTGTTTAAATCTTGAGGGCATTTTGTAAAAATCACAATATCTGTTTGATTGATTCGATAAAGATTATCGCGTAGGTCGCCGGCAGGGAGCATAAAATCTTTGTCAATTGGACGGTTCCAGTCAATTAGCAATATGCTTAAATCAGGTTTTAAACGTCGGTGCTGCAGAGCATCGTCTAAAATAACGAGTTTTGTTTGTGGATAACGCTGTTTTATGAAATTTATGCCTTTGAGACGGTCAGCACAAACAAAAGTTTTTGCGCCTGTTTTAAAGTGGATGAGTTTTGGCTCGTCTCCCACCAGTTTGTAACTTAGGTGCCGGTCAACTTCGAGGCAAGATTTAGTTTTTCGTTTGTATCCACGGCTAAGTATGGCAATTGGTTGATTTGAAAATAAATTTGCTATGTAAATGGTAAAAGGAGTTTTTCCTGTGCCACCAACAGTTAAATTTCCAATCACAATTGTTGGAATAGGGGATGTGCGTGAATTGAGGAGGTTTTTATCATATAGGAGATTTTTTATTCGTACAAAAACATAGTAAATCCAGCTTAATGGCAGCAGCAGTTTTCTCATTAATTTTGTTGTTATTAGTTTTAGCCTTAAATTTACTTTAAATTTTAAAATTACAAGTTTATGAACAGTTTTTGGCGTACAGTCTTCGCTACAATTGTTGGTTTGTTTCTGTACGGTATTTTAATGTGGGTACTATGGGTTTTGTTTTTGGTAAACATTACTTTTTTTACCAAAGCAAGTAAACCGCAGATTTCACGCAATTCTGTGCTTTTGATAAAATTAGACCGTCCAATAGAGGACAAGTTGACTTTAAAATCAGATATTTTGCAGATTTTAAATCCACAGAACCGACCTTTAGGACTTAACCAGATAATTAAAACCATTCAATATGCTTCGACAAATCCTAAAATCAAAGGTATAGTCTTGGATACCAGATTTCTCATTGCTGATTGGGCGCAAGTCGAAGAGATTCGTAATGCTTTAAAAGATTTTAAATCTTCAGGAAAATTCATAATTGCTTTTTCAGATATTTACACGAATAAAAATTACTATCTCAGTACTGTTGCTGATAAAATTTATATTGTGCCAACAGGTACTTTTCGATGGCAAGGTTTGACTACGGAAATGCTCTTTTTCAAACGACTTCTGGATAAACTTGGGGTAAAACCGGTCCTTATTCGACATGGAAAGTATAAAACTGCAGCAGAACCATTTGTGCGAGAGCAAATTAGCCAGCCAAATAAAGTACAAATTCAGCTTTTGCTCAACCGAATATGGTCTCAAATACTTTCAGCCACTTCACAACATACAGGTTTATCTACCACTGAGCTGAATAAATTAGCTGACAATCTGAGCATTAAACTTAGCTCTGATGCTGTAAAATACGGCCTTGTAGATGGACAAATTTATTACGATCAACTTTTAGATACTTTGAAACAATTGATTGGTAGCGACTCAAAAATCCACTTTATCAGTCTCTCTCAGCTTTATCAGACAATTGAAAAAATTAAACCTGTACTTTCACCAAATAAAATCGCTGTTGTCTACGCACAGGGACAAATTGTTGACGTTAAAACTTCCACTTCAACAACTGAAATTGTTGGTAAAAAATTGGCTAAACTTCTTCGAAAATTACGCAACGATGACCAGGTAAAAGCTATTGTTTTACGTGTCAATTCGCCAGGTGGTAGTGCATTGGCTTCTGAAGAAATATGGCGAGAAGTTTATCTAACAGCAAAACAAAAACCTTTAATCGTCTCAATGGGAGGCGTGGCTGCTTCTGGTGGGTATTACATTAGCTGTGCTGCCGATAAAATTGTTGCCGACAGAATGACGATAACTGGCTCTATTGGCGTTTTCGGCTTGCTTTTCGATGCTCAAAATTTTGTTGAAAATAAACTGGGTATTACCCATTCTGTTATAAAAACCAACGACAATGGCATAGTTAATCCTTTGTTCGATGGCATGACACCTGAGTTGAAGCAGTTTGTCAAGGTCCAGATCGATTCTATTTACAATATTTTCGTTCAACGTGTTGCACAGGGCAGACATCTGTCTGTAGCTTTTGTCGATAGTATTGCACAAGGACATGTTTGGTCAGCTGTTGATGCTAAAAAATTAGGTCTCGTCGATACCCTTGGCGATTTGCAGTTAGCCATCGATCTGGCTATGGAAGAAGCTGGTTTCAACGAATATCAAATCGTCGAATATCCCAAGCCTAAAACGTGGTTAGATATTTTGCTAAATCCGAATTCTACGTTTGCATTGTTTAAACCACACTTTAATTCGCAGCTTTACAAGCAAATAAAATATGTCGAAAATCTGTCAAAACAATCGAAGATTTTTGCTCTGTTCCCGTACAAGTTGGAAATTTATTAGTCAACCAGTTATAGGCTAATTCTCATTTTTGACGAATTAGCATAATTGAGAAGAGTTATGTCTTGAGTTGCAGAGTTTCACTTGAAAGCTACCCGGTATCGCACCATTATTAACGAAACCAGGTTGCTATTGAATTTTCGGCAGTAACAACGAGATTAGACGAATAAAAATATTTACTATCGTCGAAAAGCGTTTATAAGTTGCGGTTAAAAGCGGACTTTGCTAACAGGCAAAACGTTAGGAGTTTTTGGGTGCTTCTGACCGGTAATTTTGATTTTACCTGTGCAAAACGAACGCCCGAAGATGAGCAATTTTTGCTCATCTTCGGGCGACAAGTCTATTAAAAAGTTTTTCGATTTTGTAAAGTTAGGTCAGACGACATTTTGAAATTCGCTTTCTTCGAAGACGATTGCTTCGTAAACGAATAAGTCTGCATATTTCCAGCACTCATTGTCTAAATTAGCTTTGTATTTGCAGCAGTATTCTACAAATTCATGTGCGTTCCAGCCTTGTTC
>WFZV01000203.1 GCA_015489395.1 Bacteroidales bacterium | reverse complement strand
ACGATCCTGAGAAAGTTTTACCATTGGCTTACAGAGCCATAAAATTATCTGACAGTATAAAAAACTATTATCTTTTAGCAAAATCATATAGTTTTACCGGTACGCTGTATAAAAAAATGGGACTTTACCATACAGCACTTAAATACTTTAAATTGGCGCTTGAAGTTTCGCAGAAGTATAACATAAAGACACAATTAGGTTATAGTTTTAATAATTTAGGTAATATTTATCTTTATTTAAACCTACCAATAGAAGCAGTTAAATTTCTTAAATTAGCTGACAGCATCTCTAAGCAAGTCAATAATCCATCTTTACAGTCATACATTTATTTAAACCTTGGACGAGCTTATATTAAATTAAATAATCCACAGATAGCTATCACTTTCATACGAAAAGCTCTTTTAATCCGTAAAGAATATTTGATGGTAAAAAAGCTTTCCATTTGTTACAAATACATGGCAGATGCGTATCAAATGGAAGGAGAGTACCGTTTAGCCTATTTACTGTATAAAAAAACGCAAGATTTATCAAAATTATCTAATGACCAATATTTGTTAATAGATTTGAACCTTGGTCTGTCTCAACTTTTTATAAACTTAAACAAATTAGATAGCGCATATAAGTATGCCAGAATAGCATATAAACTCTCTAAAAAAGATAACTTTAAATATAGGCGTTTACAGGCAGTCAAGCAAATGGCAAAAATTTATAGTTTAAAGAAAAACTATAAGTTAGCTTATTACTATGAGAAAAAAGCTTTTGACCTTGAAAAACAAATACATAAAAAACAAATACTCTCAACGCTTAAATCAATAGAATTTAACGAAAAGTTACGCAAACAACATCTACAACTTATCCAACTTAAACGTCAATGGGAATATGAAAGAATAATTTCAAGACGAAAATCAATAATAATTACTTTATCGATTATCAGTTCGTTATTACTTATTGCTTTTATAATCGTATTGATAAAAAACAGCAACAAAATTAAACGCTTAAGTGAGGACCTCAAAATCTCCAATAAAAGGCTAAAACAATTAAACCTGGAACTTAAAGAACAAGCAAGTAAATTGCAAAAAACTAACAAAGAACTTAGTGAACGGGAACAAATTATCAGAGAAAGCGTCAATTTCGCTCAGAATATTCTAAACGCCCTCATGGGATCGATTGATGTATTGAAATCTTTTGCATTCATAAGCCAGTATTTTCTAATCTTTAAACCTTTACATGTTATAAGTGGAGATTTTTATTATTTTAAAGACCGCGGACGTTTCAAAGCAATTGTTGTGGGAGATAGTACAGGACATGGTATTCCTGGCGCTTTTATAAGTATTGTTTCGATCTCGCTTTTAAATGATTTGTTATACAAGAATTCGAAAAATTACATAACAGCTGCCTATTTGCTTGACGAATTTCGAGAGCAAATTATAAAAGTCTTAAACCTGGATAGGGAAGAATTCAAACATGTTAAAGTAGGAGTTGACCTGGCGTTATGTTTGTTTTACGAACAAGAACAGGTAGTACATTTTGCAGGAGCGTATCATAATCTTTATGTATTTAAAAATAGTGAGTTAACAGTTTACAAAGGAACTCGCACATCTGCCGGCAGTTCGATTGTAAAATTAGATTTTGAAAATCACGTAATTCCATTAAGTCAAATCGATAGAATTTACATGTTTACCGATGGTATTATTGACCAATTTGGAGGAGAAAATAATTTTAAACTCACCCGCCGTCGCTGGTTAAGTTTTTTGACTGATTTACAAACCCTCTCAATGCACGACCAAAAACATCATATTTTGCAGTTTTTTGAGCAATGGAAAGGAGACCAGGAGCAAACTGACGACATCTTGATCTTAGGCATAGAAATTAATCATTCGTTTATAAATTTATCAGCTGAAAATTCAACGAACACCACAGAACAAAATGATTGACGTTAAACAACTTAGCATTAATTTTAGTAGTGGGAAAATTATCGATAATTTATCGTTTTTCGTACCAAAAAATAAAATCTGCGTCATTAAGGGCCAATCTGGACGCGGCAAAACTACTTTGTTAAAAACGCTTTTGGGTTTTGTACCAAATTTTTCTGGTAAAATTATCATAAATGATTTAGAGCTTAACGACAAAAACGTATCTAAAATTCGAAAAATAACAGGCTGGCTGCCACAGCAAACTGAAATTTATTTCGACACAGTTAAAGAACTCTTTTTTGCTCCATTTGAAGTTAAGACGAATAAAAAGCTTTTACCAACTAATGAGCAAATTCAGCAGATTTTCGCAAGCTTAAATCTGTCAACGCAATTGTTAAATAAGAAAATAACACAGATTTCCGGTGGACAAAAACAAAGAATCGCACTTGCTTCGATACTTTTGCTCAACAAACCGATTTTGCTTTTGGATGAACCCACTTCGGCACTGGACAAAGACAATGAACTTTTAGCCATAGGCACAATTCAGAAATACGCAGCAAATTCCACTGTTTTAATAGCCACACATACAAGTGCATGGCTGGATGCAGCTGATTTAATCATTGATTTAGACAAATAAATCGTCCCAAAATGACAAAAGATATTACATTCGCAGGGTTAATCATAGCATATAGCCTGCTGTTGATACCGCTCTTGATTTTTAAACTATTAAAAATCAAGCTAATAAAAGACACGATCATAGCGTTTTTACGTATGACTGTGCAATTGTTTTTGGTCGGGATTTATCTGAAATACATTTTTGAGCTGGATAATTTATGGCTAAATCTTGCGTGGGCATTAATTATGATTGGTGTTGCAGCAGGCACAGTAATTCGTCGTACAGGTCTGAAAGCCAGAATTTTTGCATTTCCCATATTTCTGTCAATTCTGACCAGCCTGGTGTTAATTGACATTGCTTTTCTGGGGTTTATGATCGATATAAAATACAAATTCGAAGCACGTTATTTCATTCCCATAAGTGGCATGATAATTGGCAATTTGATGCGGGCAGATGTAATGGCCATAAACGAATTTTACAAAAAACTCAAGCAGGAAGTAACGCTTTATCAATATTTATTAGCCAATGGCTCAAGTCTTTTCGAAGCATTGTTGCCATTTATGCGAAGTGGCATTGTAGTAGCCATGAATCCGCTCATAGCTTCCACAGCTGTGACAGGTCTAATAGCTTTGCCCGGGATGATGACCGGACAACTGTTAGGTGGAAGTTTGCCAATGACAGCCATAAAGTACCAAATCGCCATAATCATTACGATTTTTGTGGCTCAAGTAATTACTATTTTTCTGAGTCTGATTTTTGCTTCTCGCAGTTCGTTTGATTCGTGGGGAAATTTGAAAGATGTCTTTACAAAATAATATTCGTGCAAAGCTTGGTTCAACGAAGATTAAGAGGATTTTCGTCGTATTTTGTCGGCTTTTGTTTTATTCCAACGGATTTATCGGATATTTTTTGGGTCTTTTTGCGTCAAAGCGTGTGATTTCAGGTAAATTTTAGGTTTTGTTTACAAAATTTAAAAAGTCACAAAAACGATTTAGCTTCAAAAGATGTAAATTTGCGCACGTTATGAAAGAAGTATTCGAAAAATATTTGGCCAGTTCGAAAATCCAGCAGGCAAAAGAGCTTTTTTCCAGTGGGCTACATGTACAATTTTCAGGTTTAATAGGTTCTTCCAAAGCATTCGTTTTAAGCAGTTTGGGCAGGCTTTTGCAACGTCCAATGCTGATTGTTCTGGATAACTACGTGGATGCAGCATATTTTCAAAACGACCTACAGCAAATTGTAGGCAATGAAGCTTTAATCTTTCCTGGTTCATTGCAGTTGTCGTTTTTGACCGGCGAAGTTTTAGGAGCAGACAAACCCAATATGTTGTTACGTACTGAAGTTTTAGACAAAATCAGCACTGGTAAAGCCAAATTTATAGTGTCGTATCCGCAGGCAGTGGCCGAAACAGTGGTTAGCAAAAAGCAAATCCAGGCCAATTCTTTTGAAATTAAGACAGGAGACCAGCTGGATTTGGAGACAATAGAAGAATTTTTGCTGGAATATGGATTTGAACGTACAGGTTTTGTGTCCGAACCAGGCCAGTATGCTGTAAGGGGCGGCATAATTGATGTATTTTCGTTTGGTAGTGAAGTGCCGTACCGTATAGAGCTTTTTGGTGATGAAGTAGAAAGTATAAGAAGTTTTGATGTAGAGACACAACTTTCGATCGAAAAATTAGAATCTGTGCGTATAATACCCAATTTGCACACAACCGAAAACGAAGAAAGAGTTAGTTTTTTTGAATTTTTATCCAAAGATTTTGTTTTAGTTTTAAGTGATTTAGAATATTGTTTTGATTATTTTGAAAAAATATCACAAAAACAGATAAAAATCGAAGACAATAGCGGCGATTTGCACAAAATTATTTATGCCAATAGTCTGGATTTAAGACGACAAATCATTGATTTTTCGACAATTGAATTATCCAACAAAACATTATTAGCTAAAAAATCAGTAAAATTTAAAATCTCGCCTCAACCTGTTTTGCAGAAAAATTTTCAATTACTGGCTCAAACGCTAAGAGATTACACGGATTTAGGTTATGACCGTTATATTTTATCGTCACAACAACATCAACTTAAGCGGATACGAGAAATTTTAGACAGTCAAGAGATAAAGGCAAAAGATGTTGAATTTAAACCAATTAACTCAATACTTCACGAAGGTTTTATAGACCATGATCACAAAATCTTACTTTTTACGGACCACCAGATATTTGGACGTTTTCACCGCTACCGGACAAAAGACGAAAAACTACGTAGCAAAAAGAGCAACGTATTTCTCAAAGAACTGCAGTCACTTAAAATTGGGGATTATGTTGTACACATAGACTATGGCATCGGCAAATTTGCTGGTTTAACCACGATAACCAATAATGGCAAAAAACAGGAAGTCATACGAATAGTTTACAAAGACGGAGACTCAGTTTTTGTACCGATTCACTCACTTCACAAAATTT
>WFZV01000202.1 GCA_015489395.1 Bacteroidales bacterium | reverse complement strand
ATTGGTTGATTACCGATAAACCGGTCAGTAAAATTAATACTTATCAAACAGAATAGGCATTTTATCAAAATTTTTACGCTTTATTCGCAGCGATTTCCCTTTCTCAAAGTCTTTGAATTTGAGGCTTTTGTTATGAACATGTTTCTCTAATTTCAAATTCTATTTACCAATTTTAGTTTTGGAACGAGTTTTGTCTTTAATTAAGAAAACTTGTGAAATGTTAAAAATAAATTGAATTCAGCATGTTGCGTAGATTTTTTTTACTTTTTGTAATGTTTATTGTGCTTTTTTCTTGCCAGAAAACTACTAAGCAAATTAACGCTAACCAACATAAATCAGCAGATAACCATAAACCTGCCATTGTAGTTGACAGCAATTTTCGATTTGTAAATAATGCCATAAATAGCCGCGATACAAGCAAACTTTTAACTTTTCTGTCGTCGTCGGATTCGCTGCTGCGTGAGCAGGCTATTTTAGGTTTAGCGTCGATAGGTGATACTTTACATTTGTACAAAATAGCCCAGCTTTTGCAGGATTCGTCAGCTAACGTGCGGGCTGCAGCTGCTTTTGCTTTGGGTATTTCCAGAAAAAGTTATGTACAGGACTTTTTGATAAAGCAGTTTTACAATGAGCCGTCTGCGTACGTAAGAGGTGAGATTTTAGAAGCTCTGGGACGTTGCGGCGATAGCCAGGGGCTTTATATTTTGTCGAAAATGAATATTTCGCCGCAGGATACGCAAGAAGTCCTGGGATTGGCTTATGGCTTGCTGCATTTTTCTTTGAGGGATATTACTACTGATTTGGCCACAAAGCAGGTAATCAAGATTTTGGAATGTCGTAGCTGTTCGACAAAAGCTAAGATTATTGCAAGTTACTATTTGTTTAATCGTAAATTGGATTTGCGTCCGTATCTTGTTTATTTGTTAAATCTGTTTGAACGCACTGATAATCGCTATTTAAAGGCAAATTTACTCAAGATTTTAGGACGGTTTAATGCACGGAAAGCTAAATATTTTGTTCAACAATACTTAAATTCAGACGATATTTTGCTTAGACGTGCGGCTTTCAGTGCTTATTTAAGTGCGAACAGATTTGGGCAAAAAGAGTTGATTAAATATTTAAATTCGTCTGACCCTGTAATTGCTCGATTGACAGCCGATTACTTTGTTTATAATGGTTCGCCTGATGATGACGAGTTTTATTTTCAAATCGCTAAAAAATTACGTAATTGGCAAGCACGTGCATTAATATTTCATGCTGCGCTTAAGTACAGCAATGATTCAATGCGTCCAATTATTGAGCGTTCGATAATTTCGGGTTATCGTGCAGCAGCTAATATTTACGAAAAAGCCCAATTGCTTTCAGCGTTCAGTTATGATCCGCTGGAGTTTGGTTTTGTGCGTGACCAGACTTTTTATACCACCAACCGCGTGATTTCAACAGCCGGTATAAAGACTCTGGTTAAAATGCGTTATAATCCGCACTTTGCACAGTTTGCCCGGCAATTTAAGCAGGAACAATACGATAATTTGTACCAGGAATTTCGATTGATTTTCAAAGAAGCTATGCTTAAGGGCGATAATGCAATGATTTTTTATACGGCTAATATTTTGAAAAACAAACGTTTAAATCTTATTCGTTTTTACGATAATACTTTTTTCATCAATCAAGCATTGAGTAAGTTACAGCTGCCGCGTGATGTGCGTGTTTACCTCTCAGTTTGCCAATTGTTGCAGGTCTATTCAGGTGACTCGTGTAAAACAAAAAACGTTGAACTTACGCCGATTGATTGGGCAAGTTTAGACAAATATGGTGCTTATCGTAAAGTCATTGTTCGAACCAGCAAAGGCGACTTTGTAATTCAATTAAACACCGAGCAAGCTCCTGCTGCTGTAGCTGCTTTTTTAGGCCTTGTGGTAAATAATTATTACGATAATACTTACATCTACCGCCTTGTGCCAAATAAATTCGTAATGGCAAGCAGCCGCCGTGGAGATGGCTGGCAAGACGAAAATATTGTAAATAATGTACATTTAACCACCCAGCATTTCGAACCCGGGGATGTTGCTATGCAACTTATTGATAAGCGTTTGGAATCTGTACAATGGCTTATAACTTTATCATACTCTCCGCAATTAGACGGTAAATATACTAAAATCGGCAAAGTCGTAAAAGGTCTGGACGTTGTAGAAAAATTAGACGTTAGCGATCAAATTTTTTCAATCGAACTGCTGTGAATTTTTATCAGGTTTAACAAGAAAACCAACAAAAATTAAATAGCTTATCACGAATATGGCTAAAACAGCCGAAGGCAAAGCAGCATGCCCTCCAAAAAGCGAAAGCGCTGTGCCAGCAGCAAAACCTGAGCTTTTAATGGTCAAAAGTAAATTATTGGTCAATCGTACTTCGTACCTGGATTTTTTACGAAAAATAAATTCATACACTATCCCCGCTCCAAACATCGTAATTGCAAAAATTACAGCAAGCTTTAACACAATACCAAAATTATGAAATATCGTATCGCGGTTTAAAGCTATAATCGTGTAAATTATTATGGCAAAACCCCAGTTGACAACCTTGCCCCTTATCTTTTCTACAGTAGGTTTTATGGGCTTTACCAGCAAAAGCCGCGAAAGCAATATCGGAATCAACACAATTTCGAACATTATCTTAACAATGCCCCATGGACTAAGCGAGCTGCCAGCTGCGAAAATTTTTATAATGAACGGCGTCAAAAAAATCGATAAAATATACAAACCCAGGACAGCGACAGTCGCCCGGTTTATGTCGCCTTTGTAAATTGTTGTAAAAGGCACGATGGCCACACCTGGCGGTGTGGCCGCAATGACTATTAGCCCATACAGAAAAGCTTTATCCGAAATCAAAAGATAACTACTTAACAAAAGAATTGTTCCGAAAATCACGAAATTCAACAAAAATCCAATTAAAGTTACTTTCAGAGACAGTCGCCAATCTTTGAGGACTTTAAACCTGAATCCCGTTGACGAGAAAATCATAGTTACAGATAAAGTCGGCAAAATAAAAGGCTTAAGCAGGTCTTTGGCATGTGTAAATGTTAAACCTAAGACTAAAGCACTTATTAACAAAAAGTTGCGGTTGTTGACGATTTTTACTAATGTTTTAATCATGAATATCCCTCAAATTTTGCGGTTTCCATGTTTTGGTTCGAATATAGTTTGGGAAAACTTCGGGTTTGAAAACCGACTTATGCTTCAAAACCCTAAGACAATCCTGGATACCTTCGGTTAGGCTGGGGTGAGGATGAATTGTCCGTAATACCTGGTCAATACTGTTCTTTTGGTTAATTATGTGGGCTATTGACACTATAAAAGCCGAGGCTTGCGGACCTGCGGCTCTCATGCCGAAAATTCGTTCTTCTTCGTCGTCGCTTGCCAGGATTTTGATAAATCCGTTAGTGTTGCGCATAGCTATTGCCCGGTTAATCAACTCGTTGCTATAAAACGCCATTTTATACGGTATTCCCATTTCCTGCAATTGCTTTTCATTAAAGCCTACAGCAGCCACTTCGGGTTTAAAAAACATCAAAGTCGGCATGTTGTGGAAATTAAGCGGATACGATACGCGGTTGTACATGGCACGTACAGCGAAGCGACCTTGCATTTCTGCCACGCTGTAAAGCTGAGCTTCGCCGGTGATGTCTCCAGCGGCAAAAATGTTTGTATAGCCGTGTTTGTTTTTAACTCGCAGGTATTCATCTACTTTAAGGTAACCGCGCGAGTCGATTTCTGCTCCGATATTTTCGAGACCTAAATCGTCAGTGTTGGGAATACGTCCAATGGCAATGAGCGCCATGTCCATTTCAAGTACCTGGCTGTGACCGTCTTTAAAGTCCAAAATCACTTCCAGATGTCCGTCGTCTCTTCGAATATCACGCAGGTTAGCTGTGTGATGGATGATAACGCCGTTTTGTTCCAGATTTTTCGAAACAAAGTCACTTACGTCGTCATCTTCAAATGGTATAACGCGGTGTTGACGGTCTAAGAGGTGGACTTCGGTTTGTTTGAAATTAGAAAAAATAGTAGCGTATTCTGTTCCGATAATGCCTGAACCAACGATAATAAGCCGTTCGGGGAATTTTCTCAACCGCATGATGTGGTCTGAAGTGATAATTTGTTCGCCGTCAATGTCGAGGCCCGGGTAGGGACGTGGGCGTGAGCCTGTTGCGATTAGGATATTTTCGCCTTTGATTTTCTCTGATTTTCCAGCGTGCGTTACTTCAATGGTTGTATTGTCTAAAAATCGTGCATGTCCGTGTTTTAGAGTAATGCTTTTGTCTGGGAAACGTCCAGGTGCAAAGGTTTCGATCTGTGATTTTATCTGGTAAATTTTAGTTTTAGCAGCAGAGCGTACAGCACGGATGACCTGTTCGAAATTAACAGTTACGTTTGAAGCTGAGTACCCGCGATCTGTCCTGGTAGCGATATTATAGTCTTCGGACAGATGCCAGAGTGTTTTAGAAGTAAGTGCGCCGTTCATAATGCCAGCTCCGCCAATGCTGCCTTTTTCGATTATGCAAACGTGTTTTTTCATATCAATTGCACGCATGGCGGCAGCAAAACCTGCTGGCCCTGAGCCTATTATGATTAAATCGTATTTTTCCACTGGAAGTCGGTTTTTATTTTATGTTCTAAAATCTAAAAAAATATGCTCAATGCAAATTTTTTAGAAAATATTAAGATGAGGGAGAGCGCAAGTAGTGGCAAATTTACTGTAAGTGGATTGTTAAGCGGATTTGAGATAAAGGGATTTTCGTGCATAAAAGGACAAGGCTGCCGTCTGGCAGCCTTGTCGTCTAATTGGAAGCGGATGTAATAGGCTGTGGACTTAGAGGATTTTATTGCTGGTTTTTGAGGTATTTGTTCAAAAACTGGGTTTTCATTCTAAACAGCTGCAGATAAACGCCCGGTAAGCTGTGGTTTAAATTTGTGTAAATGTGCATCTGGTAGCTTTTATGGGCTTTGTCTAACAGTCTTGTAAATTGGAATGTGTTGATTGGATGTACGTTATCGTCTGCCAGGCCGTGGATAATCAGCAAATGAGCTTTGAGTTTATCGGCATAAGTCAGTGGTGAGTTTTGGTCGTATCCGTCAGGGTTTTCTTGTGGTGTACGCATGTAACGTTCGGTGTAAATGTTATCGTAATATCTCCAGTTAGTAACAGGTGCAACGGCAATGCCGGCAGCGTAAACGTCGGGATGACGTGTGAGGACAGAAAGCACCATGAATCCGCCATAGCTCCATCCCCAGATAGCCATGTGTTTGCCGTCGATGTAGTTAAGTGAAGCGAAATATTTTCCGGCGTCGGCCAGGTCCTGGCTTTCGTATTTACCTAATTGTAAGTAAGTCAGTTTTCTGAAATGTTCGCCGCGTAAGTCTGTACCACGGGTATCTACATCGAAAACAACGTAACCGTGGCTTGCTAAATATTCGCCCCATCCAAGGTCCCATCTGTTCACAACTGTTTGGGAAGCAGGGCCGCTGTATTGCATAACGACTGCAGGGTATTTTTTAGTCGAGTCAAAGTCCGGAGGTAAGATTTTATATGCGTAAAGTTTGACACCGTGTGCTGTTGTAAATGTAAAGAAAGTTTTGTGGATGTTGCCGTATTTTGCGAGGCTGTCTAAAATCGCAGAGTTATCGACAAGTGTTCGAACCAGTTTTCCGTCGCTGTTGTAGAGTTCGTATTTGGGTGGGGTAGTGGCGTTTGAAAAATGGTAAATGTAGTATTTGAAAGTTTTGCTAAAAGTAATGTCCGGGTTACCGATGTCGTGGCTAATTTGTTGTTCCTGGCCGGTTTCGATGTTTAAAGCGTAAATTTCGCGGTTAATAGGAGAATGTTTTGCTGCTTTGTAGTATAGAGTTTTGGTTTTAGGGTTATAATCGACAAAACTAACAACGTCCCAATTTCCGTGGTTAAGAGCT
This sequence comes from Bacteroidales bacterium, assembly GCA_015489395.1. Classification (GTDB taxonomy): domain Bacteria; phylum Bacteroidota; class Bacteroidia; order Bacteroidales; family S143-33; genus S143-33. The sequence goes on along the minus strand of WFZV01000202.1, from coordinate 753 downwards.
TTAATAAATTTTCCGTCCCAATTGTAAAGGAAGAAACGTCGCCAACCATCTCTTTCGCTTAAAACCAGCATAAGTTTGTCAGGCAGGAATCTGAGGTTGTCGTAAAATCCGTCTTCGATGTACTTTGAGTTGGTTTCTGTAAAAGCGACAAAAGATTTGCCAGTTTTAGGGTCAGCGTAAAGCAGATGCAATGTGTCTTGATGTCGGTTCATTGTTTCAATAGCAAGGTATTTGCCGTCTGGACGCCATTTTATGCGTGGAATGTACTCGTATGGAATTTTGATTTTGACCTGGAGAGTTTTACCAGATTTTAAGTCGTAGATGTGAACTGTAACTTTAGAGTTTGGTTCTCCTGCTGTAGGGTATTTGTAAGTGTAATATGCTGGATAAGATTTAGTTACATCGTCAGAGTATTTAAGCAAAACATATTTAGGCACGCGTGATTCGTCGAATTTCATATACGCCAGATAACGGCCGTTTGGTGACCAGGTATAAGCACGGACAAAGCTAAATTCTTCTTCGTAAACCCAGTCTGGAGCGCCGTTAATGATTTTGTCTTTTTCTCCGTCAGTTGTTATTTGCTTGACTTCTTGTGTTTTTAAGTTTTTGATAAACAGATTATTATCTTTCATAAATGCCACTAAATTTCCATTAGGCGACAGTGTGGCAATACGGATAGGTTTGTCAAAGACCTGTGTTAATTCATTCTTTTTCAAGTCGTAAACAAAATAGTTTGCTGTAAAAGAGCGACGA
>WFZV01000201.1 GCA_015489395.1 Bacteroidales bacterium | reverse complement strand
GTTGTAGAAACACTTTAAAATTTTTCAAAACCTTTTTTTATCAATTAATTTTGTCGTAAATTCACATTTGGATTTAATTTTCGTATAAATTTTAAAATTTTCAGTTATGGCAAAAGGCAAAAGACAATGGATAACCTGTGACGGTAATTACGCTGCTGCTCATGTAGCTTATATGTTTAGTGAAGTAGCAGCGATTTATCCTATTACACCGTCATCGCCGATGGCTGAGTACATCGACGAATGGTCAGCTAAAGGCAGAAAGAATATTTTTGGCGAAGAGGTTAAGGTAGTTGAAATGCAATCAGAAGGTGGTGCTTCTGGAGCAGTTCATGGTTCTTTACAGTCAGGAGCTTTGACAGCTACTTTTACCGCTTCGCAGGGATTGCTTTTGATGATTCCAAATATGTATAAAATAGCAGGTGAGTTACTCCCTGGCGTTTTTCATGTTAGTGCGAGAACAGTTGCAAGCCATGCTTTGTCGATTTTCGGTGATCACAGCGATATTTATGCTACACGTCAAACCGGTTTTGCTATTTTAGCTTCAGGCAGTATTCAGCAAATCATGGATTTGGCTGCAGTTGCCCATCTTTCAGCAATAAAAGGCCGTATTCCATTCGTTCACTTCTTCGATGGTTTCCGTAATTCGCACGAGATTCAGAAGGTCGAAATGATGACCGAGGACGAAGTTAAGGACTTGATCGATTGGGAAGCTTTAAGAAGATTCCGTAAAAACGCACTTAACCCTGAACATCCAGTAACAAGAGGTACTGCCCAGAATCCAGACATTTTCTTCCAGGCTCGTGAATCTGTTAATAGATTTTACGATGCTTTGCCTGATATTGTCGAACATTACATGCAGGAAATTAGCAAAATTACAGGCCGTGAGTATCATCCATTTACATATTATGGTGATCCTGAAGCTAAGTACGTTGTTGTTGCAATGGGTTCGGTTACAGAGACAATTCGTGAAGTCGTAGATTACTTGAATGCGCAGGGTAAAAAGGTTGGTCTTGTCAGTGTACACTTGTTTAGACCATTTTCGAGGAAGTATTTCCACAAAGTAATGCCTAAGACTGTCGAAAGAATAGCTGTTTTGGACCGTAGCAAAGAACCGGGTTCTGCAGGCGAACCACTTTATCTGGACGTTGTCGAAGCATTTTACGGACATGAGAACCAGCCGATTATTGTCGGTGGTCGTTACGGACTTTCGTCAAAAGACACTACTCCAGCTCATATCCTTTCGGTTTACAACAATTTGATGCAAAAAGAACCGAAAAATCATTTCACAATCAGTATTATCGACGATGTAACCTTTACTTCATTACCATTATTACCTGAAATTGACTTAGCACCAGAAGGCACATTCCAGGCTAAGTTTTACGGTATTGGTGGTGATGGTACTGTAGGCGCTAATAAGAATTCGATTAAGATTATTGGTGATACGACAGATAAATATGCACAGGCTTACTTCGTTTATGACTCGAAAAAATCTGGTGGTGTCACAGTTTCACACTTAAGATTTGGCGATAAGCCAATACATTCCGAATATTTAGTTACAACTCCAGACTTCGTAGCATGCCACGTTCCAGCATATCTCGAGAAATTTGATATGCTCAAAGGCTTAAAGAAAGGCGGAACGTTTTTGCTCAACACAATTTGGTCTAAAGAAGAAACTCTTGAGCGTCTTCCTGACCATGTCAAGAAGTACCTGGCAGAAAACGATATTAATTTCTACATCATAAACGCTACGAAAATAGCTCATGAAGTTGGTTTAGGTAATCGTACGAGTACAGCTTTGCAAGCAGCATTCTTCAAGGTTTCGAACGTAATTCCTTATGAGCTTGCCCTGGAAAAGATGAAAGAAGCTGTTGTTAAGAAATTCTCGCGTAAAGGTGAGCAAATTGTCAATATGAATATACAGGCAATTGAACGCGGTGGAAATGAAGTAATTAAAGTCGATGTTCCTAAGGAATGGGCAAATATAAAGATTGAAGGCGATCCATTTGAGATTAACGATCCTAACCGTCCTGAATTTATCCGTAAAGTAGCTGATGTAATGAACCGTTTGGAAGGAGATACTTTGCCAGTTAGTGTATTTGTCGGACGTGAGGACGGTACATTTCCTGCTGGAACAACACAGTACGAAAAACGTAAAATTGCCGTTGAAGTTCCACGGTTTTTACCAGAGAACTGTATCCAGTGTAACTACTGTGCTTACGCTTGTCCACATGGAGTAATTAGACCATTCTTGATGACAGAAGAAGAAGCGAAGAAGTTCGAGGAAATGGGAGGTACACCTTTGCGTGCAATTGGTAAGGAATTTAAAGGTTTGTATTATACAATCGCAGTTTCAGTGGACGACTGTACAGGTTGCGGCGTTTGTGTTGATGTATGTCCTGGTAAGAAGGGAGTTAAAGCTCTTGAAATGGCTCCATTTACAGAAGAAGAAAGCAAGCAAAGTCTGTTTGATTACTTAGACAAAGAAGTTGGATATAAAGCTAATTTGGCTGATAAAACCAAGACAGTTAAGAACAGTCAGTTTGCCCGTCCATTGTTTGAATTCCACGGAGCATGTCCAGGATGTGGTGAAACTCCTTATATTAAGCTTGTTACCCAGCTTTACGGTGACCATATGACAATCGCCAACGCAACAGGATGTTCGTCGATTTATGGTGCTTCTGCTCCATCTATGCCATATCGTGCAAATGAAGAGGGTAAAGGACCGGCCTGGGCTAACTCGTTGTTCGAAGATAATGCTGAATACGGCTTTGGTATGGCACTTGGTTATGCTCGTTTACGTATGCGTATCGAAGATAGATTTAACAAGATTTTGAACGGTGATTATAGCGACGATTTGAAAGAAGCAGCTAAGCTCTGGTTGGACACAAAAGATGATTACAACAAGGGTAAGGAAGTTATTGATAAGATTTTAGGTTTGCTGGAGAAAGATGGTAGTGAAATTGCCCGTGAATTGCTTGACCTTAAGGATTACATGTTGAAGAAATCAGTCTGGATTATCGGTGGAGATGGTTGGGCTTATGATATTGGTTACGGTGGACTTGATCATGTATTGGCTTCTGGAGCAGATGTTAATATCCTGGTATTAGACACAGAAGTTTATTCGAACACAGGTGGTCAGACCTCAAAGGCAACTCCGACAGGTGCAGCAGCCAAGTTCTCGTATTCAGGTAAGCCGATTCGTAAGAAAGACCTTGGTGCATTGGCAATGACTTATGGATATGTTTACGTTGCAAATGTAGCAATGGGAGCTAATTTTGCCCAGTATTTGAAGGCAGTGCGTGAGGCTGAAAGCTATCGTGGACCGTCGATTATTATAGCTTTCTCGACCTGTATTGCTCATGGATTGGTTGATATGAGATATGCCCAGTCGTTTATGAAAGAAGGTGTCGAAGCAGGTGCATGGATTCTTTATCGTTATGATCCACGTTTGGCAGAGCAAGGCAAGAATCCTTTGCAGATAGATAGTAAAGAACCAGATTTCAGCAAATTCCGTGATTGGTTGCTCAAGCAGACACGTTTCAGCGCTTTGTTGCGTTCGTTCCCTGAAAGAGCAGAAAAGTTGTTCAAGAAAGCAGAGGAAGACGCACGTTGGCGTTGGAATTATTACAAGCATCTGGCTTCTATTGATTGGAGCAAGTAATGGTTCTGAGATTTTCAATAGATTTTAGGTAGGCGGGAGTGCAGCGCAGCTGCACTCCCGCCTTATTTTTGCAGGTAAACGGTAGAAAGCTGGTGTACGATTACGTATTGGATTTTAAGAATTTGTAGAAAAAGAATTATTCGCAGGGTTAATGGAGGTTTGTGAGTGCTTCGGAATTTTTGAATGCGTTTAGAGGAGAGTGTTTTTTTATTGCAGATTATTTTTAAAAAGTCAGTGATTTTGTTTAAAAGCAGGTATTTGGGTGCGTTTAATTATACTGGTGACGTGTAAATAAAAAATTATTCGAAATATTTTTGATGAACGTCACAGATGTTATCTGTGTATGAGGATATTTCTCCGGTTGATTGTTTATGAAAAAAGCGTAAATGGGTTTTGTGTAAAAGTGTTTTTTTGTAAATTTCAAAGAAAAAAGCGTGTAAAATGGTACGGATTTTAGAAGCTTTTTTGGCTTTATTGCTGATTTTGATGTTTTTTAGTTTAATGCCGATAGTTTTGTGGATTTTAAAGTTGGTTTTAGCAATAGGTTTTTTGTTAATTGCGTATGATGCTTTTAAACAGGATAAAATTTTTAAATCGATAATCTTTTTGCTTTTAGCTATTGTTTTTCAGCCTATAATCGCAGTACCTTTAGGTAAAGCCGTTTGGTACACTTTGCAATTGATTGTTTTGATTTGGCTTATAGGCTTAATTTTTAAGCCAGAAAAAATATAAAAATTTTCAAGTCATGGATAATTTGTTAAATCGCTTTTTAAGCTACGTAAAAATTGACACCCAGTCTGATCCAGAGTCAAAAACTTCGCCTTCCACGACAAAGCAGTTTGAGCTGGCCAAATTATTGGTTGAAGAACTGCGCGACATAGGTTTATCCGAAATAGAATTGGATGAGCATTGTTATGTTTATGCGACGTTACCGGCTAATACTGAAAAACAGGTTCCGACAATAGGATTTATCGCACATTTGGATACAACGCCAGATTTTACGGGAAAAAACGTCAAGCCACAAGTTCACGAGAATTACGATGGAGGTGATTTGATTTTAAACAAAGATTTAAACATAATTTTAAGTCCATCCGAATTTCCAGAATTAACTCATTATAAGGGACAAACACTAATAACTACCGATGGCACTACGCTGCTTGGAGCTGACGACAAAGCAGGTATTGCTGAGATAGTGACTGCTATGGAATATTTGATAAATCATCCTCAGATAAAGCATGGAAAAATACGCATAGCTTTTACTCCAGACGAAGAAGTTGGGCGTGGTACAGAACATTTTGATATTGAGAAGTTTGGCGCTGACTTTGCTTACACAGTTGACGGAGGTCCAATAGGCGAACTTGAATTTGAAAATTTCAATGCTGCTGAGGCAAAAGTATTGGTTCATGGGAAAAACGTACATCCTGGAACAGCAAAAAACAAAATGATAAATTCGATTCGCATTGCAGAGGAATTTGATTCAATGGTTCCGCAGCATGAACGGCCAGAACATACCGAAAAATACGAAGGATTTTACCATTTATTGAGTTTTAAAGGCGATGTAGAACAGTCGCAATTACATTACATTATCCGTGACCATGACAGGGAAAAATTTGAGCGAAGAAAGCAGTTGTTTAGAGATATTGTTGAATTTTTAAACAAAAAATACGGCAAAGACCTGGTCGAGTTAGATATGCGAGACCAATATTACAACATGCGCGAAAAGATTGAACCTGTAATGTATATCGTTGAGCTGGCTAAAAAAGCAATGCAGAAAGCCGGAGTAAAGCCAAAGATAAAACCTATCCGTGGCGGCACAGATGGAGCAATGCTGAGTTTTAAAGGATTGCCAACTCCTAACATTTTTACAGGCGGACATAATTTTCATGGCCGATACGAGTATATTCCTCTCCAATCGATGCAAAAGGCTGTTGATGTGATTGTAAAAATAGCTGAAATGGCTGTTGACCTCTGACAATCTTTCAGTTATCAGGGTTTGGCACGATTTTTAATTTTTGGCTGGTGGAACGAAAAAATTGTCAAAAATGGCAGAAAATCAAGAATATACCAGCCAGGCTCAAGTAGTTAAATCAAGCATTTTTACCGCAAGCCAGGCCCTTGAAAAAGCTCCGGAAATTATTGGCGTTCCTACAGGTGTAGAAGGTCTGGACGAATTATTCTTTACTGTTAAAGAAGTTGATGGAAAGCTTAAACAAGTGCCTCTTGGCGGCATACCGCGCTACTCTGTTATGAACATTACAGGCGTGTCTGATACTGGCAAATCTTTGATGGTCGAACAATTTGCAGTCGAACAGGCACACCGTGGTCATGCCGTAGCATTCATAACTGTTGAATCGCCTGCAAACTTTGTTGTAGCGTCAATGCGCGAGCGGGCTAAAGCAATGGGCTATAAATTTGAGGAGCTGGAGGACAAAATAATTTTTATCGATGCTGCATCCAACTCTGTTTTGCGCGAAAATTTGCCAGATTTATTGGCAACTCTGGCATACGTGATAAAAACTTACAAAGTAAAATTTACGATAATCGACTCAGTTACAGGTCTGTACGAGAATAAAGAAATGATGGCTCGTAACGTAGTCCGCCGTATTTACAATTTTCTCAAGAAATGGTACCAGACCGCCTTGCTCGTCTCGCAGAAACGAAGCGGACATGAGGAATTAAGCGCAGAAGCAGCAGGAGGTTTTGCAGTTAGCCATATCGTTGATGGTTCTATGGTTTTGGCAAAGCAGCTTATTACAACTTCTTATGTTGCAAAGATTTACAAGCGGCCAGTCGGCGAAGTGGTGCGTTTATTCAGAATAGATGGTTGCAGGATGAGTGGCCACGATGCCCGTACTTATGTTATGGAAATTACGCCCACGGGATTGGTCAGGATTGTTTGTCCGTTGGGGGAATGTTAAAAATTTAATTATTGTCCCGTTTGATAGCCTGTTCAAGTGCTTCGATAAAGTATTTGGGAGGACGTGTTGGACGGCGGGTTTTTCCGCTGATAAAGACCTGTAAAG
>WFZV01000200.1 GCA_015489395.1 Bacteroidales bacterium | reverse complement strand
GAAAAATATCTTGAACAAATAAACTCTCTTTCTTTTGATGAATTAAAAAAACTTTATTTAAACGTTTTGACAAACAAAGGATTTAATGAAAAAGGAGGTGCGGGTTTGGGTTTTATTGAAATGCTCCGCAAATCCAAAAATCGCTTGCAATACAAATTTATTCCTTTCAACAACGAATTTAACTACTTCTTTTTTCAAATACAGCTTAAACTCTTTGCTGAAACAAAATTCACTGAACTATCTATTAGTCAAAGCGTTGAACTCAATCAAATCTCTCGAGAACTTAATGCATTATTAATCCTTAAATCACAGATAACCCAGAACAGCACTATTTCCCTGGTTGAAATAGTTACTCATAACATCCACAATTATAACTTTCCCCTTCAAAAAAAACTCTTTAGCATTCTAATAGAACTTTTGCAGGATATTTCAACAAATGGTTGCAAAAACAATTTAGATAATGAAGCAATTTTCATTTTAGGCAAAGTTCATAACAATTTTTATATTTTAGTAGGTTACGCAATAAATAATAAAATTTTAGAGAATAAATTGCGTTTTATAAATAAGTACAAAGATTTAGATAAAAAACAATTAGCAGAAATTTACCTAAAAAAATTAGCTGAAGATAATGAATCAGACTTTGAACTCAGATTATTAAAAATTTTAAGTCTTGGCAAAAATTATGAATATTTAACAACTTATATTAATGAAAATACATACTTTTTTTCTCAAAAAATCGAAATAGAATATAAAGTTAAAAATGAGCAAAGCTCTTGAAAATAACGACGAATTTCGAATCGAGGCAACAAATGTCAGTCCACAAGTAGTAATCAATACTAAAGATAATACTTTTTCTATAATTGGCAATTCTATTTTAAACAATAGTTACAATTTCTATAAAAACATTTTCGACAAACTCCATGACCTTATCGAACAAAACAAATTTCCCCATCTAACTGCTATTATACATCTAAATTTTGTTAACACTCAGGGAATTAAAGAGATCATTAATTTACTCAATTACTTAGAAAATGTGTCCATTCCTGTTAAAATTCTGTGGTACTATTCAGATGAAGACATTAATGACTTAGGTACTCAAATTGGTGAATTAATTAATTTAAAATTCGAAAAAGTTTATAAAACGCCAGAAAACTTTAACTTTGACAAAAAGCCTTAACCGATATGATGCCCAAAATCGATATCAAAAAAATTATCGACCTCAGACAAAAACTACACAAATTTCCCGAAATTTCTGGCCAGGAACAACAAACCGCCCAAATCATAACACATTTTTTTAAACGCTACAACCCCGACAAAATCTATAATTTAAACAATGGATCTATTGCTTTTCAATTCGGCGATCCCAACGAAAAAGCCATAGTATTTCGTGCAGAATTAGATGCTTTACCTATCGACGAGACATTACAACTACCTTATTCCTCTGTTAATCAAGGCATAGCACATAAATGCGGACACGACGGTCACATGGCAATACTCACAGGACTTGCTGAAGCCATTTCCAGACTCAAACCCAAAAAGCAAAAAGTTGTTTTTCTTTTTCAAAGTGCAGAAGAAACCCTTTCAGGCGCTCCTGAACTGCTGTCTGACCCTGTTTTTAAACAAATCGACCCAAAACTATTTATCGGGTTTCACAACATCCCCGGTTATCCCATGAATTCAATTATCGTCAAACCTGGCGATTTTAACGCATACGTCACAGGAATAAAAGCTGTCTTCAAAGGCAAATCAGCTCATGCAGCCTACGCACAACAAAATACTAATTTGCTTTTAGCCCTGATGAGACTTATTCAGTTTTTAGAAAAAGAATTTCCTTTGCTCTCCGTCAGCCAAAAAGGACGCATCAACGTTACACACATAAATTACGGTAAACCAACCTTTGGTATATCGCCCGATACTGCGTTAGTGCATCTTACTTTACGGGCTTTTTCAAATGATGATTTAGAAGAACTTATCGACGCTATTGAAGAACAACTTAAGCTTATCGCAGTAACAAACAGGCTTTCGCTGAAACTAAATTATACTGAAGATGCTCCAGCTATTTTCAACGACCCGGAAATTACACGTTTAGCGATTGACGTAGCCAAAAAGTTAGATTATCAAGTTATTGAATTAGACAAGCCCTTTGAATGGGGAGAAGATTTTGGATTTTACACCATTAAACATAAAGGTTTTTACTTTGGCATTGGAGCAGGTGAGGATACTCCACAGCTACATACTCACGAATATGACTTCCCTGACGAAATTATTTTGCCAACTATTGAATTTCTTTTAAATCTTTACTTATCTTTAAATGCGTAAATTCTAAAATAGCTTTTTATGTCTAAAAAAACTGTTAAGGTTTACGACAAAACCTTTGAACTGTTTATCCCGGAACAGCAAATCCAGGAAGCAGTCGATCGTCTGGCTCAACAACTAAACAACGATTTAAAAGGTAAAGACGTAATTTTCATCGGCATTTTAAACGGTGCATTTATTTTTGCCGCCGATTTATACAGAAAAATCACAATCCCTTCAATCATCACATTTGTTAAAGTCGCTTCGTACTCCGGGACTACCTCCACGGGGAAAGTCGAACGTCTTATTGGCGTCAACGAAGATATTGAAAACATGACTGTTGTCGTCCTGGAAGATATTATCGATACCGGCATCACCATGGAATACATTTTGAAACAACTTAGAGGCTACGAACCAAAAGAGATTTTCATCACAACAATGTTTTTCAAAAAAGATGCTTTTGTAAAAAAATATCCGATTCATTACATTGGTATTGAAATACCCAACAAATTCATCGTTGGTTATGGACTTGATTACAATGGTTACGGCCGTAACCTTAAAGACATATACGTTTTATCTGAAAATCAATAAAAAACACAAATATGGTTAATTTCATCTTTTTCGGTCCCCCTGGTGCGGGAAAAGGCACACAAGCCAAATTAATCGCCGACGAATATGAATTAATCCACATTTCAACTGGCGAAATTTTACGTACTGCTATTAAAAATCAAACGCCACTTGGCATACAGGCAAAGCAATACGTTGAAAAAGGTGAACTTGTCCCCGACGAATTGATTATTGACATGATTCGAAATAGACTCAACTCTTACAAAAACCCTAAAGGCTTTATTTTCGACGGTTTTCCAAGGACTATAAAACAGGCTGAAGCTTTCGATAAAATGTTAGAAGAATTAAATACCCAAATCCATGCTGTAATACGAATTAAAGTACCAGACCAGGAAGTGATTAACCGTTTACTTAACAGGGCTAAAATCGAAGGTCGTTCTGACGATACTCCTGAAGTTATACAACACCGTTTGCAAGTTTACCGCACTAATACCGAACCACTTATCGATTTTTATAAAAAACAAAATAAACTTTACGAAATCGACGGGGTCGGCACAATCGAACAAGTTAACCAGAGAATAAAGCAAATTATAAACAAATTTTTATAACTTTGCGATAAATCTAAACAGACTAATCATGAAATATAAAATCATCTTCCTGCTTACTGCCATTATTTTCGCGTTCGGTTGCCAAAAAGTAAAACAAAAAATCCAACACGACCTTTCAAAGGCAGATAGCATTGCCAACATAGTTGCTGACAGCCTTAACCAGAAAATAAAAAATTCATCAGATACAACAACCTATCAGAAAAGTACGCCCGTTCAACAGCAGGTTTATAATCCTGAACTAATTAGCAACATATACAAAACTCTTTTACAAACTTTCAAACAACAGGATACTCTGCTGCTTTATCAATTCCTGTATTTTCCCGACTCCGTCCTTACAATTACATCAAAAGGCATTTTCCAGGTGCTTACTCTTGAACCTATAGGAGATTTATTCGCTGAACTTAATTACAATGACAGCGCCTGGACTTGCCAGGTTAAATTCGAAAAATTCCCTGCTTTCGGACAAACTGGCTGGACTAAACAAGGCTGCTTCATACAACCTGTTAAAAACTTCACCAAACTTTCAGCTGTCCTGCAGGTCAACCAGGAAGCAAATATTCCTATCGACCCACAAATCATTCTAAAAGTTAAAGACGTTGAACCCAAAATCGTTTACAAAGCACTAAACACTTACTTAAACTGGACTTTTTATTTTGCTTATGACCGTGGTAAATATTATTTAGCTGCTATTGACTTTAATCAGTTCTAAAACTGAACTATGGACGAATCAATACTCAACGCGCTTCTAAAATTATTTGCAATTGGGGCGCTCGTGAGTGCCGACAGCGGCAATCACGAGCGCCTTCGTCAGATTATTTACGATTATCTCAAACAAAGACTTAGCAAAGAACTTACCGAAAAGCACATTAAAATTTTCGACCAGTACTTTGAAAACCTCAAAAGCCAATTTTACTCCGACAAAATCCGACGCAAACGCCTTTCTGCGCAATTCGTCAAAGTTCTTAAATTAGTCGAAATTATTAACGAAACACTCAACCAAACAGAAAAAATTATCGTTTTGTTACGACTCCTCGAACTATTTACAGTAGACAACGTAATTGATAAAGACGAAGAAGATTTTGTTTCTACAATAGCCGAAACTTTTAATATCGATAAATCTGAATTCCAGAACATTAAAAACTTTACCCTGTCGAATTTCAAAAATCTGCCAAAACCCGAAAATTTACTCATTATTACAAACACTCATTATGCTAAAAAGCTCAAACTAAACAGCAAATCCAAAATCATTTTTCAAGAAAATATCGATCAATACATCGCATTTCTGTTTATTCCATCAGCTAATATGCTGATTTTTAAATACAACGGCAACCTACCACTTCGCTTGACTTCACAAAATATCATCCAGAATCAAATTTACATCTTTGACAGTGGTGCAATTATCCGCGGTGCAAAAATCAAAAATATCTACCAAACCCAAATCCTTACTTATTTCCTTAGCCCGCCAGATTATACGAAAGTCACACTTTTTGCAAAAGATATCGAATTTTTCTACCCAAACAGCAATACAGGCATACACCGCTTTACTTTCAAAGCTGAATCCGGCCAACTTATCGGCGTCATTGGAGCCAGTGGCGCTGGAAAATCGACTTTAATCAACATACTTACAGGTAAACTCAAAATCAAAAGCGGGCAAATAACAATAAACGGCTACGACCTGTACCAGGACAAAGACAAATTAATCCCACTTATAGGCTATGTACCCCAGGACGACCTCCTTATCGAAGAACTTACAGTTTATCAAAACCTGTACTACAACGCACAACTTTGTTTTGGCAACCTTAGCCAGGAACAAATAAAAAAGCGAGTCGAAAAAACACTAAAAGACCTCGATTTATACGAAATTAGACATCTTAAGGTCGGCCATCCTTTAAAAAAATACATCAGCGGCGGACAACGTAAACGACTGAACATCGCTTTAGAGCTTATTCGCGAACCAGCTATACTATTCATCGACGAGCCTACCAGCGGACTGTCGTCTATGGACGCTGAAATAGTTATGAACCTTATCAAAAAACAGGCACTCAGCGGAAAATTAGTGTTCGTCAATATCCACCAGCCATCGTCGGATATTTACAAGCTTTTTGATGAAGTAATTATTTTAGACAAAGGCGGATACCCGGTTTACAAAGGTAATCCGCTGGATGCAATTATTTATTTCAAGCAGGTTGAAAACTACGTCGATGCTGACATTGCAGAATGTCCCACCTGTGGTAATGTTAAATCCGAAGTGATTCTGGAAATTATTGAAGATAAGGTAGTTAACGAATTTGGCAAGTACACGCAAGTACGCAAAACTTCGCCCAAAGAATGGTATATTTTGTATAAGGTCAATATCGAAAAACGCACCAGATTTAAGCCGCCTTCAAAGGCAAAATTGCCAAAATCTGATTTTAAGCCGCCAAATAAACTTAAACAGTTTTTCATTTTTACTGCTCGCGATACCATGGCTAAATTGTCTAATCTCCAGTACGTTTTAATAACACTGCTGGAAGCTCCCTTGCTGGCGATTATTTTAGCATATTTATCATTAAAACCCTCGGACTCTGGAGCTTACGTGTTTATGGACAATAGCAATATCCCCGTTTTTTTATTCATGGCTGTAGTTGTTGCGTTATTTTTGGCTTTGTCAATTAGTGCAGAAGAGATCATTAAAGACAAGAAAATTCTGGAACGTGAGAGATTTCTTCGTCTGAGTAAGTTAAGTTATTTGTTGTCAAAGACTTTTATTTTGCTCGTAATATCAGCTTACCAGATGTTCATTTTTATCTTTTTGTCTGACAAAATTCTACAAGTCAATGGTTTAGATTTTAAGTTTTGGTTAATTCTATTTTCCACTGCAGCAGCTGCGGCGATTTTAGGCTTAATTTTGTCAGCTTCGCTGGATTCGCAGGTGGCTATTTACATTTCGATTCCGTTGATTTTAGTGCCGCAAATGCTTCTGGGCGGTGCGATGATTAATTTCGACGATTTACCCCGTGCAATTCGTAACGAAAAATATACGCCAGTAATAGCGGATATTATGTTTTCTCGCTGGACATACGAAGCTTTGTGCGTCACGCAGTTTAAAGACAACTTGTATGAACGGAATTTTTTTGATTTAGACCGTCAAAAAAGTAATTCAACTTATGTCAGTTCATTTCTCATTCCTCAACTAAAAGCAATAAATAACAAGTGCGCTACATATTACCCCGACGGCCAAAAAAGAGATATCGTGGATTATTACCTTAAAGTCCTGCAAAACGAACTACGCAAACTTAATAATAATCAAGAACTTAATCACAAATTTTGTTGCCTGTCGAAAATTAATATTAAAGAATATAACCTGAATTTGTCCGAAAAAATCAATGATTATTTAGACAGTGTGCAAGATTTTTATAATGTAAATACTCAGAAAATCAACAAATTAATTGATAAAAAAATCAATACTCTCGCGAAGATTTATACCAAACAAGGGCTTATCAGGTTAAAATTAGACAATTATAATCAAAAGCTGGCAGAGATTGTACGCAATTTTAACCGTACAAAACAATTAGAAATTTACGATTATCAAATAATTCGGAAAAAAGACCCCATTTTCATGTATCCCGACTCAAAAATGGGACGCGCTCAGTTTTTTGCATCAGTAAAATTTTTAGGTAATTGGCAAATCCCCACTTTTTGGTTTAATATAGCTGTGTTGTGGCTTTCTGCAATATTAATGTTCCTTGTACTGTATTTCGATTTGGTCAAAAAGGTGGCAAAATTTTTATCACTTTCGCAGATAAAAACCTATATTGACAAAATTTCGAAATTTTTACATTAATTAGAATTATCAAAACGTTTTAACTTTACAACTATGTTGTAAATTATTTTTTTTCTATGTATTTTAAGTTTAAAAACAAACAAAAATCGCTTTGATATGCCCTACATGCCGGAATTCGACGAAATAAGGCCTTACAACGATGACGAAGTGCCACAAGTCATACAACAATTGCTCAAAGAAAAAGACTTTTTACGATTTGCTAAATGGATATTTCCTGAAATTTCAATCAAAAATTTAATCCAGACCTTACAAAAAGTTAAAACTGTCCACGATTTCCAGCTTAGCTTTGTTTATCCTATTCTGAACAAAATAATTGAACGAAGCATTTCAGATCTCACATATTCAGGAATTGACAACGTAAAACCAAACACACCATACATTTTCATCACAAACCACCGGGATATTGTGCTGGACTCTGCCCTGCTCAATTACGTTTTATATTTAAACGGCCACGATACAGCTGAAATCGCTATTGGCAGCAACTTGCTTATTACCAAATGGATAACAGACCTGGTAAAACTTAATCGTACTTTCATCGTACAGCGCAACGTCCCTGGACGAAAGCTTTATCATTACTCATTTATCCTGTCTAAATACATCAGGTACACAATCACTGAAAAAAAACGCTCTGTCTGGATTTCACAACGCGAAGGCAGAACCAAAGACGGCGACGATAAAACACAGGTGAGCCTGATCAAAATGTTTAACATAAGCGGCGAAAAAGACTGGGTATCTAACTACGTAGAAGTCAATATTTTACCTGTAACAATTAACTATGAAATTGAACCCTGCGACATTGAAAAAGTGCGAGAACTTTACCTGAGACAAAAAAATCAAAATTATCAAAAATCTCCGCTGGATGACTTAAACCAGATGGCTGGCGGCATGTTCGCTCCAAAAGGCAGAGTACATCTGACATTTGGCGAACCGCTTAATCCTAAAATACCTTACCTGACACGATTTCCTAAAAAAACTTTCTTCCAAAACCTGGCTAAATTGGTTGATACTGAAATTTACAAGGGTTACCGACTTCTCCCTTTCAACTTTGTGGCTGCTGACCTGCTTTTCGACGATATAACCTTCTCGCAATATTACACCAAACAGGACAAAGACAAATTCCTGTCAATGATGAACGAAAAATTATCTAAAATCGACGGAGAACCTGAAATTTTACGTAAACTTTTCCTCAACATTTATGCAAATCCTGTCAAAAACTATTTTGCTGTCATCAACTCATTGCTGAACGTTAACAATCACAAACAATGAAACTGTACACCAAAGACCTGGTCAAACGTTACGGAAAACGCACTGTGGTTAAAAAAGTCAGTCTGGAACTTACACAAGGAGAAATCGTCGGACTTTTAGGTCCAAACGGTGCTGGAAAAACCACTACTTTCTATATGATCGTTGGTCTTATTAAACCCAACGAAGGTCATATTTTTCTCAACGACCAGGAAATCACCAAACTACCTATGTACAAACGCGCCCAGCTGGGCATAGCTTACTTACCACAAGAAGCTTCAATCTTCCGTCGTCTAAGCGTCGAAAATAATATCCTTGCAGTGCTGGAAATGGCTAAAATTCCCAAAAGCGAACAGCATAAACGGCTTGAGAGCCTGCTAAAAGAATTTGGTCTGAACAAAATCCGCAAAAATTTAGGCATACAGCTATCTGGCGGCGAGCGACGAAGGGTGGAAATTGCCCGTGCCTTAGCACTTAACCCTAAATTCATTCTGCTGGACGAACCATTCGCTGGCATTGACCCCATTGCTGTGGAAGATATACAGGGCATTGTAGCCCATCTAAAAGACAGAAATATTGGCATTCTCATTACTGACCACAATGTCCACGAAACCCTGGCTATTACAGACAGAGCATATTTACTTTACGACGGACGAATCCTCAAAAGCGGCACTGCAGAAGAACTTTCTCGCGACGAAGAAGCTAAACGTAAATATCTGGGTAAAAACTTCGAACTCAGAAAATAACTTTATGACAATTTTCTTGACTTTTTAAAACTGCTAAATTATATTTGCGCAATCATAAAATAAACTTTAAACTTACGTCCTATGTACTGGACATTAGAATTAGCCTCAAAATTAGAAGATGCTCCATGGCCTGCTACTAAAGAAGAACTTATCGATTACGCCATCCGTACTGGCGCCCCTATAGAAGTTATTGAAAATCTGCAGGAAATTGAAGACGAAAACGAAGTTTTTGAAAGTATCGAAGATTTATGGCCTGATTATCCAAGCAAGGAAGACTTCCTGTTTAACGAAGACGAATATTAATTCCTTTCCCTCAGCAAATTTTAGGATTGCCTTCTGCTATGGAAGGCAATCCTTTTTTATTTTTTTAACTGGTAAAAAAATCTTACTTTTCTGGCAAAATTTAAATCTCCGATCATGGCTAACGTGCAAGATGATTTACTCAAAAAAATTATCGCTCATGCTAAGGAATACGGTTTTATTTTTCAATCAAGCGAAATTTACGATGGGCTTAGCGCTGTCTATGACTATGGACCCAACGGCGTGGAATTAAAGAACAACATCAAAGAATATTGGTGGAAATCAATGGTTTACATGCACGAAAACATTGTGGGTTTAGACGCTGCTATTTTTATGCACCCTACAGTATGGAAAGCTTCAGGACATGTCGATGCTTTTAACGATCCACTTATTGACAACAAAGACAGCAAAAAACGTTATCGCGCTGACCAGCTTATCGAAGATTTCATGGCGAAATTAAATGCTAAAATCGAAAAAGAAATAGCAAAAGGTCGCAAAAAATTCGGCGAAAGCTTTGACGAACAAAAATTCCGTGAGACAAATCCCAACGTTTTGCGGATACAGAAAAAGCTTGACCAGGTACATAGTCGTTACGTTCAAGCAATGAACAACAACGACCTAAAAGAACTTCGTCAAATAATCATAGATTACGGCATAGCTGACCCGGAAACTGGTTCGAAAAATTGGACAGAAGTACGGCAGTTTAATTTAATGTTCGAAACTCAGTTTGGCTCAGTGGCAGATGAAGCCAGCAAAGTGTACCTCAGACCCGAAACAGCACAGGGCATTTTCGTCAACTTTTTGAACGTGATGAAAACCGCAAGGATGAAAGTACCTTTTGGCATTGCGCAAATAGGCAAAGCTTTTCGTAATGAGATCGTCGCACGGCAATTTATCTTCCGTATGCGTGAGTTTGAGCAAATGGAGATGCAATTTTTCGTACGTCCTGGCACAGAAATGGAATGGTTTGAGTATTGGAAAAATTACCGCCTCAAGTGGCATAAAAATTTAGGTTTAGGCGATGAACTTTACCGTATCCACGAACACGATAAACTGGCGCATTATGCAAACGCAGCTGTTGATATCGAATTCCGTTTTCCAATGGGCTTCAAGGAATTAGAAGGCATACATTCCCGTACAAATTATGATTTAAGCCGACATGAACAATTTTCTGGTAAAAAGCTGCAATATTTTGACCCTGAGCTTAATAAATCTTACGTTCCTTATGTGGTCGAAACTTCTATCGGGCTTGACCGTACTGTTTTGGCTATTCTCAGCGCATCGTACATGGAAGAAGATGTTTCGGACAAGGGACAAACAGAAAAACGCGTGGTTTTGAAAATCCCACCAGCTTTAGCTCCTGTCAAGGCTGCTGTATTTCCGCTGGTTAGAAAAGACGGATTGCCTGAGGTTGCTCGAAAAGTCTTTAACATGCTCAGGTTTAAATTTAATGTTGCTTACGAAGAAAAAGACTCAATTGGCCGTAGATACCGCAGACAAGATGCTATTGGTACGCCATATTGCATTACTATCGACCATCAAACCCTGCAGGACGATACAGTAACTATTCGTGAACGTGACTCTATGGAGCAAATCCGCGTAAAAATCAACCAATTACCGCAGATAATCGAGCAACGGGTCAATATGTCCAGTCTGTTAGAAAAATTGGCTTAAAGGCTCTTGCCAAAATATTCGCTTAAATCCGGTTTTATTGCGAACGGCGTTTGCCCGATGGGCAAACGCCGTTTTTCTGTAATTTTCGTTCTTAAATATGCTTATGAAAAAGGCAAGTCCATTTACGCTTTATTCTATTTTAAACCATAAATAAAAACATCCTACTTTTAATTAAAAAGCTAAAGAACGTAATAAAATTTCGACAAAATTTTTTCAAAACAATTAAAAAATTAGAATTAAAAAT
>WFZV01000199.1 GCA_015489395.1 Bacteroidales bacterium | reverse complement strand
GTTATTTATAGTTTGTTTAGCAAATGCAATTTAAATTTAAAATTCAAAATTAACAAAACTAAATTTAGGTTTTAGCAAATTAATTGACCGATACATCGAAATCTTCTAAATTTTCCTGGTTATTCTTTTGATCATCAGGATGTTCAACATCACCAGTAATAACGGTAGCGGTTGCTATTTTGTCGTCTTTGGCTAAATTAATCAATCGAACACCTTGAGCAGTTCGCCCAAGGACACGCAAAGTATTTATATGAATTCGAATTGATAAGCCTTTTTGGGTAATAATCATTAAATCATCGTTGTCGGTGACGCATTCCATGCTAACTAACAAGCCTGTTTTTTCAGTTATATTGATTGTTTTAACACCTTTACCTCCTCGTCCTGTGATACGATAATCATTTATTTTAGAACGTTTTCCGTAACCATTTTCAGAGACGACCAACAAATCGCAATCTGCGTTATCCGTGACGCAGACCAGGCTAATTACTTTATCGTCAGGGTCTAAATTCATACCTTTTACGCCAGAAGCTGCTCGTCCCACTGCCCTAACCTCAGATTCAGGAAAACGTATAGCTTTACCTTTACGGCTTGCAAGTACGATATGGCTATGTCCGTCAGTCAGTTCTGCACCGATTAAATTATCGTCTTGTTTAATGACAATCGCAGTAATACCAGAGCGACGAGGACGTGAGTATTCTGACAGAAGAGTCTTTTTAACGATTCCTCGCTCAGTAGCAAGTACAACGTAATGAGAATTAATAAATTGCTGGTCTGCAAGGTTTTTAATGTTCAGATATGCCACAACGTTATCATCTGCATCTAATTGCAAGAGGTTTTGTATATGACGTCCTTTAGATTGCCGTGTGCCTTCGGGAATTTCATAAACTTTCAGCCAGAATACTTTACCTTTTTTAGTAAAGAAAAGCATTGTACTGTGCATATTTGCCACAAAAGCATAGCGTATGAAATCTTCGTCGCGTGTTGCAGCAGCTTTGCTACCTTTACCGCCGCGGTTTTGGGCTTTGTATTCTGAAAGGTCGGTTCGTTTTATATAACCTAAGTTTGAGATAGTCACTACAACATCTTTATCATCGTAAAAATCTTCTGGGTTAAATTCTTCGGCATTTTGTTCTATTTCTGTCCGTCTTGAGTCTCCGAAGAGTTCTTTAACTTCGAGCAATTCGTCTTTTATGATTTTCATTCTAAGGCTCTGGTCGCTGAGTACTTGCTCCAGGTAATTGATAAGTTTAATTTTCTCGTCGTATTCGTTCTGGATATTTTGTCGTTCAAGGGCGGTGAGCTGTTGCAAGCGCATTGAAAGAATGTGCTGAGCTTGAATTTCAGTTAAATCAAAGCGTTCCATTAAGCCGTTTTTAGCCACTTCAGGATTTTCAGAAGCTCGTATCAAAGCAATAACTTCGTCTATAAAATCCAGAGCTTTAAGCAAGCCTTCGAGGATATGAGCGCGGTCTTTAGCTTTTTTTAGTTCAAATTTAGAACGTCTAATAACAATTTCATGTCTAAAATCAACAAAATGTCGGATTAAATCTTTGAGATTAAGGAGCTTAGGACGTCCTTTGACAAGCGCAATATTATTAACGTTGAATGTAGTTTCGAACTGGGTATATTTAAATATTTTGTTTAAAACCACGTTTGGATTAGCATCTTTTCTGAGGGTAATTACGACACGGATTCCTTTGCGGTCAGATTCGTCGTTTGCATGAACAATTCCGTCGATTTTCTTTTTATTGACGAGGTCGCCAATTTTAGCGATTTCAGCAGCTTTATTAACTTGATAAGGAAGTTCGGTGAAAACGATTTGTGGTTTTCCTGATTTAGTATATTCAATATGGTGTTTGGCTCGGATAACGATCCTGCCTTTTCCGGTTAAATAAGCCTGGCGAACACCGTTATATCCATAAATAATACCGCCTGTTGGAAAATCAGGAGCTTTGATAATATCGATTAATTCTTCGACAGATATGTCGTTATTATCGATATACGCTACAATTGCATCGATAGTATCAGACAGATTGTGAGGTGGCATGTTTGTTGCCATTCCCACAGCAATTCCCGAAGTACCGTTAACTATAAGGTTAGGTATTTTAGTTGGTAAAACAGTTGGTTCTTTGAGGCTATCGTCAAAATTAGGTTGAAAATCAACAGTATCTTTTTCAATATCGTGAAGCAAATATTGAGAGATACGAGTAAGACGTGCTTCGGTATAACGCATAGCAGCAGGCGGGTCATCGTCCATAGAACCGAAGTTACCCTGTCCATCGACAAGAGGATAACGCATAGACCAGGGCTGTGCCATACGAACTAAAGCAAAATAAACAGAAGAATCGCCATGAGGGTGGTATTTACCCATGACCTCGCCAACAATACGAGCAGATTTTTTATAAGGTTTATTGTGAAACAAGCCCATTTCTCGCATTCCATAAAGAATACGACGCTGCACCGGTTTTAAACCATCACGGACATCTGGCAAAGCTCGCGAAACAATAACGGACATTGAATAATCGATGTAAGCAGTTTTCATTTCGGTCTCAATATTGACCGGTACGATTTTCGCTGTTTTCTCTGTCATACTT
>WFZV01000198.1 GCA_015489395.1 Bacteroidales bacterium | reverse complement strand
CCTATAGGTTGGTCAAAAGATGGATTTTTTGCTTATATAACCGAGCCACAGGCTCCTGCACTTGGAAATTACATTTTCGAGCTGACAATAATCAATGTTCTAAATGGCGATACTCTTTGGTATTGGCATTCACCATACGATAAAGAGACTGTACGAGAGGAAGTTTGGAAGAATAATTATGATTTGTTTAAAACAATGCTGAATAAATACAAAATCGTACAGCTCAAACAACCTAAACTTTTACCTCCTTATTTCAACTATAACGGCAATGATTATTCTGTGGAATTGCAAACAGATTTTCAAAAACGTCCGGGATATGGCTATGAGCCAATTACACACACACGAATAATAATCCGTTCGAAACAAAAAGGCGTTAAAGTTGCTTACGACTACTGGTTGCCCAAAAATTCTATTTTAATCAACCAAACTATCGCAGGCGTTATGCTAAGTCCTTTTGGTGATAAAATTGCTATTGTGCTGCAGCAGGAGCGCCCAGGTTACGAAGGACCTCCTAATGTCGTTACATTTCAAATCGTAGGAACAGACTTAACTACAGGCTGGAACTCGAAACTTGAATAATCGTTATTGGACAAAATTTTTTGAATTATAAAAAATTTCTAAGTATATTTAACCAAAAAATTAGTAAACTGCAAAGTATGGAAATTAAAGACCACATTCTTTACGGAAGTAATGTTAAAAAAATGATTCCTTCCCCAAATCACGGTGGCAAATTCCAGGACGGTTATCCCGATACAATTATTATGCATTATACAGGGGGACCTTATAAACAATCGATTAATACTTTGACAAATCCACGGGTCAGAGCATCTGCCCACGTAGTTGTTGACCGCGACGGTAGTGTTACACAATTAGTGCCTTTCAACATCATAGCCTGGCATGCAGGAAAAAGCTATTATAATGGCCGTAGTGGTTTTAATGATTTTTCGATTGGCATTGAAATGGTAAATGCTGGACCATTGACAAAAAGCGGTAATGTATTCCGTGCATGGTACGGAGAAGCATTTAGTCCAAGCGAAGTCATCGAAGCTGTCCACCGCAACGAAACCCGTCCAAGATATTGGCAGGTTTATACACCAGAACAAATCGAAACTGTTAAGGAACTTGCTGAACTGCTTATTGATACATACGGGATTAAATACATTTTAGGTCACGAAGAAATAGCACCTAAGCGTAAATTAGACCCAGGACCAGCATTTCCGCTCGATAAATTACGCGCACAGCTCTTAGGTTCTAAACGCGACGAAACAGGCGCTCCCGAGCCTCCACAGGTAGGCCGCGTTGTTGCTAACAGCCTTAATATCCGTTTACGCCCTCGTACAGATGCTCCGCTGGTTGCACGACCATTACCTAAAGGCACTAAGGTTTACATCAAAGACGAACACAATGGTTGGTACAAAGTTACTGTCGAAATAGAAGGCTGGGTATTTGCTAAGTACATTGAACCTGAATAATTCTAAATTTTTTCACCATGAAAAGAATCTGGGTCGTACTTGGGCTTATAACATTTTTACTTTTAGTCGCTTATCTATACAACATAGGCGTAATAAATATCAGCTGGCAAGCTATAAGCGCTGTTTTAGCTGGATTGGCTGGGCCTTTTGCTTTTATACAAAAACACTTAAATTGGGGACGAAAAAAAGTAAATAAAGTCGAACAACTTAATGCAAGACAGGACCAACTTTACGAACAGACTCAAATCCTTCGGGAGCAATACGAAGCAGAGCTTAGAAAACGCGAATTAAAAATTCAACAACTTCAAGCACAATTGGAACACCTCGAAGACCAACTTGACCAGCTTAAATTAGAAAAATCACATGTCGATTCACAGGTCGAAAATATGTCGATCGACGAGAAACAAAAACAATTCACTCAGTACTTTGGAAGTTAAAACGTGCATTTATGCGAGTTAAAATTTTGACATTATTACTGGTAATTTTTTCTTCAATACACGTTTGGGCGCAGTTTCCATTTGCCATACGCCCTGGTGAGACAAAAACTATTACTGCCAGTGGCGATACTTTGTGGGTGTTTAAAAATTCGCAGGCAAACAGAGCCTTAGCAATTGCGAAAAAATATGAAATTTGCCAAAAACAGGTAAATTTATATCAAAAAAAAATAAATAATCTCAAACAGCAAACAGCACTGCGAGACTCGATGTATTTGTCTACAAAAAAAATGATGGAAAAATATCAAAAAAACTGGGACGAATGTCGTATCGCACTTAAAGCCGTTTCTAAAGAATACAAAAAAGCAGTGCAAACTCAAAAACTTATTACTATTGGAGGTATTGTTATCTCCGTAGCTTCTTTTGCACTTGGTGCAATACTTTTTTAAATTAAATTCGAAACAAAAATTTTACAAATATGGATTTTCAGCAATATCCCGGAATGGTTCAGTACTTTTTGGATCACAAATCAGAATTCTTCTGGCAGGTTTACTTTCCAATTATGCTATGGTTGGTCTTAGTACTTATTTTTCTGATTTTATTGTTCGTACGCTATACTTTTGGCAACTGGTCGCCAGAAAATCCTAACCCTTATGAAGGTGAAACATTTGGTATGCCGCGAGGCACTTTCCGTGGCATTTTGACTATGACTTTGCTCTTTGTGGTGGTAATACTGGAACTTGTTAATGTGCGAGTCGTTGGCTTTGAGCAAGAAATCCACGAGTTGATGATCGCTTTTCAAATGATGATCGCATTTTACTTTGGCGCAAAGGTTATGCACCACATTACAGCTGCGGACAAGAAGAAAGCTCTTGCACAAGCCGGATTTAATCCAGAAAATCCTAACATTTATGAACCTTCAATACCTTCGTCCGGTACTGAACATGAACAAATAATCGAGGAGGAAACTACAACTACCACAGGTGCGGTAGGCTGATAATACTGCGAAAGGATTTTGAGGCATACCGAGACTAAAGTCCCGGTATGCCTTTTTTTGTTTTTAAACAGACATTTTCAGTATGCTGAAAAGTTTGTGGCTTTTCTTATCTTGAAAATTGTCTATTAACCAGGATAATTTTCGTCTAAAAGTGTCGATTTAGTTCGACAAAATACTCATTTAGATAAAAAACAAGAGTTTTTAACTCATAATAGCAACACAAGTTGCGTAAACATAGGTTGCTATAAAATTTCTTTTTACCCGTTCTTAATCTCGCTACAATAT
>WFZV01000197.1 GCA_015489395.1 Bacteroidales bacterium | reverse complement strand
CTTTATTTTTGTTTAATACAAACAAATCGACCAATTGGTCTAAGTTTCATAAAATTATAAACGGGTTTTTATGTACATAAAATCAAGGTCAAACACCTCTATTTTCGCATTTTTTTTAATGGTAATGCTATCTTTTTTAATTAGTTGTGGTAAGGAAAATCACAAAAAAATATCGCAAGGCATCGTTACTTATCAAATCACTTACAATGTTAGCAAGAAAAAAAATCCAATAGTAGTCTTACTACCTCACCAGATGAATACCTATTTCAAAGACGATAAAAGTTTAACAACAATTCATGGGTTCTTCAACACATTTAAAATGAGTCTATTAAGCCGTCCAGATTTAGACAAAAAATTTGTAATTTTACGAATAAATGATATGTACTTTCTGAGTGAATCAACAATCAACGGACCAGTTTTAGGCGACACAATTTGCCGCAACATGTATATTAAATTTCTTGATTCAACGTTTATTTACAAAAACCTTAAATGTAAATTAGCAAAGATTTTTTGCCCGGCAATTGACAAAGATACTTTTAACCTGATTTACACAAATCAAATCAAAATAAAAAATCCCAACAGTTTGACTATCTTCAAACAAATACCAGGAGTCATCGTAAAAACAAAAATCGTAATGCTCAATATCCCAATGACAATTGAATTGGTTAAACTCACAGACAAACCAATTGACGATAAAATTTTTGACTTACCCAAAGTACACTATAAATACCTAACAGTCAAAGAGATGGAACAATACATCAAAAGTTTTGAAAAATGAAATTTCTAAAATACATATCACTTATTGTTGCAATTAGCTTATTATTAAGCTCATGCAAAAAGACCGACGAATTATATAGTTTTTATCGTGTTTACTTTAAATACACGTACAGGACTCTGGAAGGACAAGACTTAAAAACCGAAGCCAATCCCGACGAAGTTTTAATCAAAAACGATACTCCCTCTATCCGCGCATACGATGCCGATATTGTGGGCAAATTCACGCATGTTTACGATACGATAGTGCAATACGGCCACGTCTGGTCCCAAACTAACCCTGAGCCAGTAATCAATCCAAATGACACAACTACTTATACTCGACTTGGCTCATGGCCTCCAGACAGCGCAGGAACTTTTATCTCACGAATTTCAGGACTTTATCCTAAAACTCCATTTTACGTACGCTCTTATATCATCACATCGCAGGGCGACACAGGCTACAATCCTGCTGTTTTGGTCGACACCACAATACAGGTTATCGATGCCTGGTATAAAAGCAAAAACATGAGTACTTATGGCCGTGACGGCGCTGTGGCTATTAAATACGGAAAAGGCGATGGCGTGCGTATAGTCGTCGGAACAGGGCGCTCAGGACAGCTGCTCAAAAACGATTTTTGGGAATTTGACCCATTTAGCGAAATATGGACGCAATTTGCTAATTTTCCAATCCAGGTAACTCAAGCTGTAGGATTTAGCCTTAATTACACCGACGTTTACCAGCAAAAGCAAATGAAACTTTATGCAGGCACAGGCGAGTTGAACGTCGATGGGACTTCCAAATCAGATTACTGGTTCGAATTTGATTTTGATATACGTAGCTGGAAACCAACAGGTTCGTATGCAACTTATCCCTTCAAAGTTAGTCGAGCTATAGCCTTTGCCATTGACGATAAGGGTTACGTCGGTTTTGGCTCAACCGAAGCAAACACCTCAGTAACAGCGTTTTTCAGATTTGATCCAGTAGCTGCTGACACTTCCGGTGGGTATCCATGGGTATCCATGCCAACGTTGGCTGACCGTTACGCACGAGCTGATGCTATTGCTTTTACAATTCAAGGCATTGGTTTTGTTGGAACAGGAATCAATACCAATACAAATGAAATTTTCCGCGACCTGTGGAAATTTTATCCAGACCCCATTTCAGGCGGTACATGGATAAAATGCGCAAATATGCCTGGATTGCCTCGCTATGGTGCAGTCGGATTTGTCATTGACGATTTTGGCTATGTTGGCTTAGGTACAGACGGAGTTGACGGCTATAAAGATTTTTATCGTTACGACCCATTTATCAATCAGTGGTATTCATGCGCAGATTATAAAATCGGTCCTGATTACCACGGTGAATACCAGGAAGTTCGTGATGCTGTAGGCTTTGGAGTCAACTCTGTTGGATATGTCGGCACAGGTTACGAAACCCGCGATACAAGTACTCCTTACACTTACGAATTCTGGAAATACATTCCATGGTAAAAATTTTTAGTCATGAAAAAAATTGTTTTGATAATCTCGTCAATATTAATTTTCGCAACATTAAGCCAGGCTCAATGGGAATATAACTATTTTGTTATAAGAGCTGGCTTAACGAACCAATTTTTAAATCCCCAGCCTAAATCCACAAATGGCTTATATCTCAACACCTTAGAAGGCGCATATCGTTTAGAACCAGATACCTCGGTATTTTTTAAGTATAATCTTGGCTTTGACTTAGGACTTGATTTTCATTTCGATTTGCATAATGACATGGGTGGATTTATCCTCGGTGCAGAATACATGAATTATGTTTTTTCAAATAAATTTATCACACCAGACAAAGATTATTACCTGATTCGCACACTGACAATGCACAGCATAAGCTTTCCGATTTTTATTAAATTTGGGTATCACATCTTTCAATATCAGCAATATCTCTTCATTGGCGCACGTATAAATTGGAATTTTGCTCTGGATATCTCCGAAGAAGTCAATTGGACCTCGTCTATAAAAACTCACACGTATTACAAAGGCTACTTCGTACCATACAATCCAATGGTAATGGCTGGTTTTAACTTTTTGTTTTTCAACATAGAAGCAGACTTTATGCCTGAAAGCTTTTTAAACAAAGACCTATCGTTAAATGTAGGAACAGCAGGGAATCCTTATTATATCAAGCCTTTCGCCAACTATCCAGACCAACTATTTTTCATAACCACTTCAATTTACATTCCTTTGTCGCCATGGTCTTCGACACGTAGTTATTTTTTGAGCAAGTGGCTTAAATTATTTAAATAACAGTCCGAAAACGATTTTATTTTAAAGTGTTTTTTATATTTTTGGCAAAACCTAAAACCAAGCACAATGCTCAAATTATCAGAACGAAGCTATAAAATGCCGGCTTCGCCTATTCGCCGTTTAGTCCCATTAGCTGACGAAGCTAAACGTAAAGGCATAAAAGTTTATCACCTAAACATCGGTCAGCCTGACCTCCCAACCCCTCAAGTCGCTATCGACGCTATAAAAAACTGGGAACCTCAGGTCATCGAATATACCAACTCTGCAGGAATTGAAAGTTACCGCCGAGGACTTACACAATATTATAAAAAGCACGGCATTGACCTTGATTACACCGACATTCTAATTACTGCAGGTGCTTCAGAAGCGCTGTTTTTTACATTTATGACAATCTTCAACCCCGGCGAAGAAGTTATTATTCCCGAACCATTTTACACAAATTACAATAGCATTGCCCTGGAAGCTGATGTAAAAATTGTACCTATCACCACAAAAATCGAAAACGGATTCTCTCTGCCTGACATTGAGGAATTTGAAAAACGAATTACTGACAAAACTAAAGCTATTCTCATTTGCAACCCCAACAATCCTACTGGCGCCCTGTATCCACAAAAAGAGCTGGAACAACTGCGAGACCTGGCAATAAAACATAACCTCTGGATAATTGCCGACGAAGTTTATCGTGAATTTGTTTATGATGGTCAAAAACATTTTTCTGTAATGCACTTATCCGGAATTGAAGACAGGGTAGTTTTAGTTGACTCTAATTCCAAGCGTTATAGCCAGTGCGGAACGCGAGTTGGGTATTTGATCAGTAAAAACAAAGAATTTATCAAATTAGCGCTAAAATACGCTATGGCTCGCCTCAGTCCTCCTTACTTTGGTCAAATAATTGGCGAAGCATCGCTCAATACCCCGCAATCATACTTTGACCAGGTTTATAACGAGTACATAAAACGCCGCGATTTCCTTATTGATGCTTTAAATCAAATGGACGGAGTTTTTGCTCCAAAACCACACGGCGCATTTTACACTATTGCGCGTTTGCCTATTGATGACAGCGATAAATTCTGCGAGTGGATGCTATCGGATTTCAATTACCATGGCGAAACAGTTATGATGGCGCCTGCAACAGGATTTTACGCAACACCTGGTCTGGGAAAAGACGAAGTTCGCCTGGCTTACGTCCTCAAGGTCGAAGATTTGCAAAAAGCTATGGAAATTTTAGACATTGCCCTTAAGCAATACCCCGGCCGTACCAATTAAGTCGTACGTCAATCCTGGGTAGGTCGAACGAATAAAAATTTTCGAAGGGACACGGCTAAAAGCTAAAAATCTGACGTACACGCACATCAACGGATAAACGTGATTATGACGAAGCATAAAAGGGCTGCCCTGCGGGCAGCCCTTTTATGCTCTTCGAACTTCCACGACTGCAATGTCTTGCCGAAAATCGTTTTTGCCTAAATCTGCTCTATAGGCGTGATTACCAAATCATTTGCTGTTTTTTGATGTTTGTTCTCTGCCAGAGGTCTTAAAAACAGCGAGCGGCGAAAAAGCAGGTTCTTTGGACATTCACTCAGCACCTTTATACAAACAAAATTAGGGTATTGTATGCAAAAAAAGCCGCACACAGCCAGAAATATTTTAGACAGTGTGCGGCTTTATATCTATGTAAGTCTTATTCGGCATCTTCTTCCTTTTTTAGGTCAGAGAGCAGGTAATAGGCACCTTTGACCACGACTTTGGTTGTGTCGGGCAGGGGATTGAGCAAATGTATTTCTACATATCCGTTATCTTCTGCACCTTTGGCTATTTCTACCATTCGGAAAGCATGTAATTTTTCTGGGGTCTGTGTTTGTCCGCGGTGTTGGAATTCATTTTTGAGGGCCTGGTCATCAACTATAAAGATGTAGTATTTTTCGCCTTCACGCACTACTGCATCAACAGGCAGAGATCTGGTATATACACTATCGGTATTTATGTGTCCTGTGATGAACATGCCTGGAATAAGGTCTTTTTTGTTGCCTTCTATGGAGGCATGAATTCTGACTGCGCGCACATCTGGTTCAAATTCTTTATTAATTGCAAAAATACGGCCTGATAGTTCACCATCAGGACGGTTGGCGACCATGAAATGGACTTTTTGACCTATTTTAATTTTGTGTAAATCTTTCTCATATACAAGTAAATCTGCGTGTATGCTATCATTGTTTTTTACGACAAATAATGTTTGCCCAGGCTCCGCGTATGTTCCTACTTTTATATTAATTGCAGTGATAGTACCATTTATTGGTGAATAAATTTTTATAGTAGAGGTAATTTTGCCTCGGATAACATCATCAGGGTTGATGCCAAGCATTTTAAGTCTCTGTCTTAGACCTTCGTAGCGGGCCTTAGCAGTGAAAAATTTGCTCTTTGCCATCTGATATTGCTTACCAGAAGTAGCACCCTGTTCATACAGTTCTTTTTGGCGTTGATAGTCTTTTTCAAGGAAATCCAGTTCATTAGCAACCTGAGCAAAGTCTTCCTGGAGTTTGATATAATCAGGATGTTCCAAAACGGCAAGCACCTGTCCTTTTCTCACTTTTTGCCCGTAGAAAACATTAATTTGCTTAACATTACCTCCGATTATGGCCGAAACTTCTGCCTGGTTTTGCGGCGATATAGACAGTTGACCAGTTGTTTTGACTATAGATGTTAGGTTTCGCATCTCAAATGTGCCAATTTTTATACCCACGGCTTTCATCTGGTTTTCGCTGAGTATCACAACGTCTTTAGGATGCTGTTGGTCTTGCATGTTTTCATGGTTCTGATTTTTACTTTTACATCCTACCAGGCTCAGACCTATTGCTAGTATGAGGATTGATATTTTGTATTTCATAGCTTTAGATTTTTTTTAGTTTTTAAAATTTACCAGTGAGATATTGTATCTGGAAAATGGTTTTTAGATATTGATTAGCAGTGTGGATGTAATCCTCGCGGGTTTTCATAGCATTTTCTATGTTCTGGATAAACTGCAGGTAATCAATGCTTCCCAGTTTGTATCCTAGTAGAGCAGCTTTGAACTGTTCTTTAGCTACAGGAACAGCATTTTGTTCATAATAATTAATCATTTGCTTCAGGACAATTAAATTGTTTAGCAAGGCTGTGTACTGTGCATTGACCTGAAGCTGGGTCTCTTTAAGATTATATTTACTCATCTCATATCCCAGGCGGATAGATTTAATCCTTGCTCCAGAGGCTGGATTAATAGGTATGCTTATTCCTACCTGCCAAGAGAAATATCCTTTCTGACCGTCAATATTCTGGGCTATGTAAGACAAGTTGAATTTGGGAAGCAGGGAAGCACGTGTAGCTTTCCATTGAGCCTCATATACCTGTGTTTGTTTTTTACTATAGTCAATGACAGGACTAATCACAAGGCTATCGTCCCAATCCATAGGAAGTGTATCAAGTGATATGTCACCTACATTACGCAGTGTGTCTAGCATTAAGTATTGGTTAAGATTAATCAGTGCGCTGCGGTACTTACTCTTAATATTCTCTATCTGTAGCTTGACCTGTGCGTACTTTGTCTCTGCTGTCAGGAATTCAATCTTTGATGTTTGCTGGCTTTCGTACCTTATTTCGGCAATTTTGAGGAAATTTTGATAAAGACTATCTAACATTCTGTATAACAAGGATAATTCTTTGTAGGTCCAGGCATCTGCCCAAGCAAAAGAAACTTGTCTTAATAGGTCTGCCTTTGTTAATTCATATTGAGCCTGTGCAAGGTCAATGTTTGATATGACCAGGCGCGACCGTGCAGGTATACCTAGCAGGTCTATCGCACTTTGTTCAACACCAATAATATTCCTCACCCCCACAGTCTGTCCAACTTCTTCTGCTCCTGTGAAAATAGAGGTTTCGCCAAGGTCTATGGCAGAAGCCCGCATAGCTTTCTGCCTCTCTATGTTAATTTGTCCGGCTTTGAGTGCTGGATAATTTTTCAGTGCCAGTGCTTGCGCTTTTCTTAGATCCAGGCTATCAGATATGCTTGTTTGTGGTATATTAATATCTTGTGCACTGAGGCTAAATCCAAAGAAAAGCATAACCATGGCCAATGCGGTTGCTTTCAGACCATTGCCATTACCGTTTCTTTTGGGTTTATCTTTTTTATCTTTCTCAACCAGGGCATAAAGCACTGGCAGAACGACCAATGTCAGCAGGGCAGAGGTAAACATACCACCAATAACCACAGTAGCAAGTGGACGTTGCACTTCTGCTCCTGCAGAGGTGGATATAGCCATAGGCAGGAAGCCAAGAATATCCGTAGAGGCAGTTAGCAAGATAGGACGTACACGGCGTTTAGAACCTTGTTTAATTCTTTCGTATAGATCCAGCTCTGGTTTATCGCGTTTGAGGTTATTTAGACCATTTATTAGTACAAGGCCATTTAGCACAGCCACACCGAAAAGCACTATAAATCCAACGCCAGCAGAAATACTAAATGGCATTCCCCTCAAATACAGGGATAAAACGCCACCGGTGGCAGCCAGAGGAATAGCTGTGTAAATCATCAGTGTTTGTTTGAGCGATTTAACTGCAAAATACACCAGAACGAAGATAAGGGCCAGGGACAATGGAACAAGAATTGATAGGCGCCGGGTAGCCCTTTCCAGGTTTTCAAATGTACCTCCATAGCGTATATAATAACCCGGAGGTAGTGATAGCTTCTCGTCCAGCACTTTCTGGATGTCTTCAACCAATGATTTGATATCGCGGTCTCCAACATTCACACCGACATAAATACGGCGGTTTGTGTTATCACGGCTAATCTGCATAGGGCCTAGCATATACTCAATGTCTGCAACTTCTTTTAGCGGTACCTGGGACCCATTGGGCAGGGGAACATAAAGATTGCGCACATCTTCTATACTCCGGCGGCTTTCGGGATTGAGACGTACCACAAGGTCAAACATTTTTTCACCCTCATATATCTTACCTGCTATACCTCCGCTGAATGCAGTCTGTACTATAGTGTTGAGGTCTTGGATATTAAGCCCGTAAACACCGAGTTTTTGACGGTTATATTTAATCGTTATTTGTGGTAAACCTTGCGTGGCCTCAACCTTAATACCATCAATGCCAGGGATTCCCCTAATAAGCCGGGCTATTTCTTGTGCTTTATCTGCCAGTATTCCCAGGTCCTCGCCGTAAAGCTTGATAGCTATATCTTCTCTTACACCGGTAAGAAGTTCGTTGAACCTCAATTCTATAGGTTGTGAGAATTCAAAGTTTACCCCTGGTATCTGGCTAACGGTTTGTTTGAGTTTTTCTACAAGCTCTTTCTTTGTTTTGGCCTTAGTCCATTGATTCTTAGGTTTGAGTATAACGATCATATCTGCTACATCCATAGGCATCGGGTCTGTAGGAATATCTGCCACGCCAATACGGCTCTGTACAGATTCTATTTCATCCGGAAATGTATCAAGCAATAATTTTTCTGTTCTTGTTGTTGTCTCTATTACATCAGTCAGAGCCGTGCCTGGACGTAAAATTGCTTGCATAGCCAGGTCGCCTTCATCAAGTGTAGGAAGAAACTCTGAACCTATGCGCGTGAAAACAAAGATTGAAAAGACGAGCAAAATTGATGAGCTGACAAGAACAAAAATTTTATGTCTCAGGGCAAAATTTATAGGTCCTATATACATTCGTTCAACCCACTTTACTATACGGTCGCCCAAGGTTGGCTTATCAGTCTTAGGTGGCTGGATAAAAATAGCTGTCATTGCGGGTACATAAGTAAGACTCAATAGCATTACACCTAAGAGAGCAAAACTGAATGTAATAGCCATTGGGCGGAACATTTTGCCTTCTACACCCTGGAGAGCAAGAATAGGAATAAAAACAATTAAAATTATAAGCTGCCCAAAGAAAGCAGAATTCATCATCTTACCAGAAGCTTCTGCTGCTATTTTATCTCTTTGCTCAGGATGTAGTTTCCGACCAATAAAGCTCTTTTTGTGTAAATAAAATATGGTGTTCTCCACGATAATGACTGCCCCATCAACGAGAATACCAAAGTCAATAGCACCAAGGCTCATTAAATTCGCCCACACGCCAAAGGCTTTCATCATAATGAAAGTGAATAACAACGCAAGTGGGATTACTGATGCTACGATGATACCGCCACGGAGATTACCAAGAAGCAAGACCAGAACAAAAATTACAATCAATGCACCTATAGTTAGGTTTTCTACAACAGTGCTAGTTGTTTTCTTTATGAGCTTGCTACGGTCTATGAATGGTTTAATTTTCACGCCTTTGGGCAATGATTTCTGTATGAGCTTCATACGCTCTTTGACTGCCTTAATTACCTCGTTGGAATTAGCTCCTTTGAGCATCATAATTATGCCACCAACTGCTTCACCTTTTCCGTCTTTAGTGAAGGCACCATATCGGACTGCACTACCATAGCGTACTGTCGCAACATCCCGTATATAAATCGGCTTACCATTTATATTTTTGACAAGTGTATTACGTATATCTTCCAAGGAGCGCATAAGTCCTACACCACGAATGAAATTTGCCTGATGGTTTTTCTCAATATATGCACCACCTGTATTAGCATTATTTGCCTCCAGTGCTTTATAGATATCTATAATTGTCAGTCCATAACTACGTAGGCGGCTGGGGTCAACTGCTACTTCATACTGTTTTTTATGCCCTCCAAAAGAGTTTACCTCTACAACACCTGGTACCATTGACAGTTGGCGCTTGACGATCCAATCCTGGATGGTGCGTAGCTTCATATCGTCATATTGGTCCTCATACCCAGGCTCTACCTCTAGTGTATATTGGTAAATCTCACCAAGACCAGTACTAATAGGCGCCATGAAAGGTTCACCAAAGCCTTGTGGTATGTTATCCTTAACTTCAACAAGTTTCTCGCTAACGAGCTGGCGGGGCAGGTATGTTCCCATGTTCTCTTTGAAAACAATTGTCACGACGGAAAGTCCAAACCGGGAAATACTACGTATTTCTTCTACTCCAGGCAGGTTACTCATCGTTAGCTCTACCTGGTAGGTGATGTATTGCTCTATATCTTCTGCACTAAGACCTGGGGCACGGGTGATAACCATTACCTGGTTGTTGGTAATGTCCGGCACTGCATCAATAGGTAACTTTATCGCTGCCCATATACCACCTATAATTAAAGCAACAGTTAATAGTATAATAAGGGCTTTGTTGCGAATAGAAAATTGTATTATTTTATCAATCATTGTTTTGTTTTTTTGTTGATTAATTGATTATTGGTGTTTAGGTAAAAATTTACGTGAACGAAACGATTTTTCACTGTTATCTTTTTATATAAAGCAGAAAATATCTTGATTAAGAACTCCTATATAACAGGAGAACCTCTATTGGGACCGATCAAAATTGTACAGTCAGTGTTAGGTGAGAAAGTATGAATATCATTGGTAGTCTGAAAAGGGGAAAAGTCAGACATTAAACATAAAAGACCAACGAGAACAATGTGGTTTCTGTATGTAGTATAAGTTTTACATGATATATCGTCATTGTGTGAAAAATTGAGCTTAGTTGCTTGCTCTGTAGTGTGTTTATTAAATACATGTTGATAATCATGTTCATGTGGCAGTGCTGCGTGAGCAAAGATTATAAACGTAAAAAAAAACGTAAGCGATATTTTGATGATTCCTCCCAAAAACAAAGATTAGAGTTTATGACAAACAAAGATATTTATTTTTAGCTTGGTTTTACAAGGGAAAATAGTTAAAAAAGCAAAAAACGTAATTTATTATCTATAAGCCTATTCTTAATATAAAGTTGTAATTTTTATATCATTTTTTATGATTTAATTAGATAATAT
>WFZV01000196.1 GCA_015489395.1 Bacteroidales bacterium | reverse complement strand
GTTAAAGTTTTTTATAAATTCAGATAAATATGCTTTTTCGTTTTCATTCGACTTGCCTGTCTATATAAACGCTTATACTATTATTTATGTTTCGACTTGTTATTTGTATTAGAATTTTCCGCTTTATTATCAAAATTTTTCTCTATTTTGTTTTTTCTCCCTTTAATTATTTCATACGCTATAGCCCCAAGTACAATCAAAACAATTAGTATTGAACCAATTGTGTCAATTTTTAAACCGATATAGAATGATTTTGGCTTAAAGACCATTACAATTTTATGCTTGCCTGGCGGAATAATCATGCCTCGTAAGATATAATCTGTAAGTACAATTTTTGCAGGTTTTCCATCAATTGTTGCTGTCCATCCTTTTGGATAATAAATTTCTGAAAATACAGCGAATTCTGTATTGTGCGAGAATGACTCGTAAACCAGTGAATCAGGAATGTAATAAGTTAATTTAATGTATCTCGATGTGTCTGGCATCATGTTTAATTCGGGAAATTCTACGCCTTTAACTTTAGTTCTGTTTATAACAGCAAATTGCCGTAAATCAACCTGTGATAAAGCATTAATCTCCTGTGTCGCTGAATTAACGAATTTATAGCCATTAACAAACCAGGCATTACCAAATGCATAAGGATTAAGAATTGGCGGCATATTTGGATTTACTATTATGTACAAAGTATTTAGCATGTGCAAAACTTGCATCGGCTTAAGTACCTGTAAAATATTTACTGTGCCAGTTGTATCTTTTAAAGCTGCTACTAATGTTTGCGTGTAAGGGAACAAATATTTTTCGATAATGTCCTGGTATCTGCGCATTTTTACAGCGCTATAACCGCCTATCGACTGATGATAGTATGCTGTCATTGCATCATTAAATGGATCAACAGTGAGATTCAATACTCTGAAATCTTTTTCTTTAGTCTTTAAAATAAATTCGTCTGCTTTAGTCGGGTTAAATTTTGCTTTAGCAATTCTTTTAGGCTTATAATTTTTGTCGTTTAAATATTTTCGGTCAATAGCCCATAAATCAACGATTATCAATAAACCCAAAACAGTGTAAAGCCAATATGGCTTACGTTCTTTGATTATACTATATAGCCAGACCACAGCGGCTCCTAAAATTATAAAGATAAATGAACGCCACGCTGAACTCCTTACAATCATTGCCCGTACATCCTCTAAATCATTGAAAAATTGACGATATTGTTGCACAACCTG
The DNA here is from genome assembly GCA_015489395.1 of Bacteroidales bacterium. Classification (GTDB taxonomy): domain Bacteria; phylum Bacteroidota; class Bacteroidia; order Bacteroidales; family S143-33; genus S143-33. Next base: position 1,609 of record WFZV01000196.1, on the reverse strand, counting down.
CACTGGCTGGGTCGATGATAATTGTTTCAAAAAGTTGGTTTCCTGGCTTGACAAAAGCGGACCAGCTATACGCGGAACAAGGGCTATAATCAGAGCCACACCTGCTGTCAGAGCTAACGAAATTATGAACCCATTACGTTTGAGCTTGATTAATTCAGGGTTCTTAACTATTTCATTTACAGTAATAGCCGCAAACATCGGAACTAATAATTCAGCAATTACCAAAATCATCGAGACTGCACGAAACTTATTATAAAGTGGCACATAGTTGTAAAACAAATCTGTCAAAGGCTCGAAATGTTTACCCCATGCAAGCATTATCGAAAGCAGAGTTGCAGCTAATATCCACCATTTGTCGGCTCCTTTTACAATAAAAAATCCCAGAATAAACAGAAAAACTACAATCGCACCAAAATATACTGGACCTGCTGTAAATGGCTGAGGCCCAAAATATCTCATTTGTTGGGCTAAATATTGCTTATAAGGCGAATTGACTTTAGCCATTAATTTAACATCATTTCCCAGATAATCACTCGCACCGCCTTTAATTTCTGGTATAAATAAACTCAAGCTTTCACCAATACCATACGACCATGAAAGAGCGTAATCTTTGTCTAACCCCTTGACTTTTTTCGTTTGCCCTGACTCTATAGCTAACTCACTTACAGAGCCGCGAATACTAAATTTCGACCATTCATAATCCAACCAGAGCGTCAATGTATTGGGTAAAATAGCCAAAACAGTCCCTAAAACAGACAAACTTAAGCCTATCAGGAACGATTTAAATTTTTCTTTTTTCAACAAAGCCAAAATAAAATAATACGTAACATAAATAGCTGCTAACAAGCCTGTATAATAAATAATCTGGATGTGTGTGGTATAAATTTGAGCGCCAAGCGAAACAGCTAAAGCTATCGTTCCCCACAAATAACTTTTTCGTTCAAAGATTAATATAAACGAGGCTAAAACCAGTGGCATGAAAGCAATGGCATAAGCTTTGGTAATATGCCCAACTGCAATAATAATGATGTTATAAGTCGATAAAGCGAAAGCTATTGAAAAAATCGCACTTAACCATTTATTGACACGGACAGTGAGTAAAAGCAAATAAAAACCAATAAGATACAAGAAAAAAATTCGTGCGGTTGTATATGGCAAAAAGGCTAATCCATGTATGAAAATTTTAAAAATATTATGTTTGGGAGGTAATGTTATGGTATAATTAGGCATGCCACCAAAAATCGAGCTGTTCCAGAGACAGAAATGTCCGGTTTTCTTATAAATTTCGATAGTCTGATGGCTTAAAGCTTGAGCATGTGTCAAGTCCATTTGTTGCAAAACCTTGCCTTCGAAGGCTGGCGAAAAGTAAGCAACTGTTAAAATAAAAAAAACAACTATAATAATTGTATGCTGCAAAATTTCTGACCAGAGCTTTTTCTTAGCGTTTAAATCCAAAGACATTTGTGCAATTTTTTTATTTTTGCCAAAGTTAATAAAATCATTGTTGACCAAAAATTTTTTATGATTCGCATAACACATTATAAATATAAATGTATTGGTTGTGCTTACTGCGTTGAAGTGGCTCCTTCCCGCTGGCAAATGAACCAGG
>WFZV01000195.1 GCA_015489395.1 Bacteroidales bacterium | reverse complement strand
GAGCTTCCACGTACTGGCTACTATGACGGTTGCTGTAGGTATCTAAAGCTTTTTGAGCATAATTCTGGGCTTTTTCTAATTGTTCCAAATTTTCGTAAATAATAGCTAACCACGAATAAATCTGTGCTAAATCGTCGTTTGGCACTGGATATTTTTGCAATATTTCAGCTGCTTTCAAAGCTGCAGTTAAAGCCTTATCCACGTAGAAATTAGCCAGATATGCCTGGATTAAAAGTTTTAAAGTTTGCACAATGGTTAAATCGTCTTCTGGCAAGAGTCTTTGCTGGATTTTTAAAGCTTTTTCGAGAAATAAAATAGCTTTAGGCAAATAGCCGTTTTTTAACATCAAATCAGATAGACGAACGTAATTTTTAGACAAAAAAATCAAATCATCATCATTTTCAGGCTTAAAACTATCGATAAATTTTAACTGGTATTCCAGTGCCGCTTTCAAATCGCCACGTACCTGGGCTTGCTGCGATAATTCCAGAAACCGTCGGATTTCGCTCATTTGACAGGATTTAATCAACTTTAAAATTAAATTTGACAAAAAAAGTCTTAAAAAACAAGACAGACTAACAATTTCAAACCGAACACTTGTCAATTTGCCGCAAAATTTAGCATATTTGTAATTAAACCTTAACAATAAAGCGATGAAAAGGTTAACAATCTTACTCCTACTAATCTTTGGCATATACGTCCTTGCCACAGCCCAGAAAAAAGTCCTCTTTGACGCTACAAAAGCCGAAACAGCCAACAACGCTGACTGGGTAATTGACGAGGACCAATGGAACCTGGGATATTCCAATGGCTCAGCCTACATAGGCGGTAGCGAAGGCAACGCACAACGTTTTCCTACACCAAGCCAGGACAATATAACTTCTTCAACTTCAGAAGATTACTGGACAGGCGCTCTATCTGCCTGGGGCGTGGAATTGGTACAAGCTGGTTACCACGTCGAAACCTTACCTTATGACGGACAAATCACTTATGGCGACTCAAACAATCCGCAAGACCTGTCAAACTATGACATGTTTGTCGTTTGTGAACCTAATTTTCCATTTACAAACCAGGAAAAAACAGCGATTCTGAACTTTGTATACAACGGCGGGGCGCTGTTTATGATTTCTGACCACAATAATTCTGACCGCGACGGCGACGGCTGGGACTCACCTGCTATCTGGAACGACCTGATGCAAAACAATGATATTCAATCGAATCCATTCGGAATAACCTTTGACTATGAAAACATAAACGACGACACTTATAAAATCGTGTCAGACGAAGGCACACCAATAATCCATGGACCATACGGGACAGTACAAAACGTTGAATTTTACGGCGGAACGACCATGACACTTGACCCGCAAGCCAATTCAACTGTGCGTGGACTGGTTTATCAAAGTACTGTAAGCCAGGTAGGAGGCACAACACATGTTTTAGTGGCTTATGCTTTTTACGGACAGGGCGTTGTCATTGCAATAGGCGATAGCTCGCCAATCGACGATGGCACAGGAGACACCCACGACAGGCTTTACAATGGCTGGTCACAAGACGCTGACGGCAATCATCGAATCATGATTATGAACGCATCTGTATGGGCTTTGAGCCGCACTGTATCGCAATTGCACAAGCACCAGAATACTGATTTAAACATCACATCAAAATACGGTCAAATACAAATTTACGCCAATCAACCTGGACACATTTATATATACAACTTAAATGGACGGCTGTTGCACTCTACACAGATCACAAATTATCGCGAATTCTCAGGCTTACAACCAGGCATTTACATTGTAAAATTTCAAAACCACAGCGAGGAACAGGTTTACAAAGTAGCTGTTTTTTAATCACATAGGGTCAACATCGTATATCACACGAATTTTGTAATAATCTTGCTGCTGCTTTAAAGTGTCTGTGACCTGACGAATTAGCTTTTTGGTCTTTGACAGGGAAATTTTCGGCTCCAACTTGATTAGTATTTCCTTGCGAAACCAGTTTTGAACCCGCTTAACCACAGGATACTCAGGTCCTAAAACCCTGTGTTGCAAATATTTTCGTAGGTTATCAGCCAAAAGCGTTGAAAAAGTATCGACCAGAGCTTCGGATTTGTCTTTTACTGTTATTTTTATCAGACGAGAAAACGGAGGATAGTCAAAATTCTTGCGCTCTTTAATCTGCCAGTTGAAAAAATTTTCGTAGTCATTTTCGATAACGTAATGGAAAACAGGATGTTCAGGGTGGCCGGTCTGGATAATAACCAAACCCTGGGCATTTTTACGTCCTGCTCGTCCACTGACCTGCACCATTAGTTGAAACGACCGCTCAAAACTGCGAAAATCTGGATAATTCAGCAGACTATCAGCATTTAAAATTCCCACTAAACGCACGTTTTCAAAGTCCAGGCCTTTGGTTACCATTTGCGTGCCGACTAAAATGTCGATTTGCTGGTTT
>WFZV01000194.1 GCA_015489395.1 Bacteroidales bacterium | reverse complement strand
ATAAGAGACAGATATTATGATCAACTGTTTTATGATCCTAAAAGAAAAGGATTTGTAAAAATGACGAGTGTAGGATTTAAGAAACTAATTCAATCTATTTCAGATTTACCTTTAAAGCAGCAAGAACAGATATTAAGAAATAGATTAACAGATATTTTGCAAAATAATCCTCAAACAGATGATATTACTGTGGTTGCTATTAATGTTTAATGTTTTTATTGAAATTTTATATAAATTTTGAATTATTTACGCTCATTGCTATACTTTTATGTGTTCAAAGTTTTCGCCGAAAGCAGCTTGAACTTTAGTCATGGTGACAAAAGCTTTTTCGTCTTCTTGCTTGATAATCCGCAGGATTTTCGAGCGGTCGTAACGGTGCGCTACAACAAGCAGAATGTCGAAAGGATTTTTTGTGTACCATCCATAGCCGTTCCAGAGCGTAACTCCTCGTCCAACTTCAGACGAAATTCGCTCGGCAATGGTGTGATTTTTTCGGGAAAATACAATAATCTGGAACGATTGTTTTTGACCTTCCAGCGTAAGGTCGAGCGCGTACGAAGATACGGCCATCACAACGTAGCCATAAACGATTTTTTCGACAGAATGAAACAGTAGATATGACGAAGCAATGATAACAACGTTGAGGTACAGGATAATCCTGCCGGGACTGATGTTTTTGTTTTCGCTGATAATCAATGCTATAATGTCAGTTCCACCGGAGTTGCCGCCATTGGCAAAGGCAATACCCAGTCCAACGCCTGACAAAGCCGCACCAATTAACGATGCCATGAATTGGTCCGATACCAGAGGTTTTGGAAATAGCGGCTGAAAAATCATAAATAAAATGGTGTTGACTATTACCCCGTAAAGCGAATTAAGTGCGAATTTTTTGCCTAATTTTTTCAGTCCCCAGAAAAGTAAACCGATATTTATAACAAAATACCAAAAGCCAACAGGCAAGCCTATCGCATAATACAGAATCATTGCTATACCCGAAACGCCGCCTCCTACGATTTTTGCTGGAATGAGAAATGCTGATACGCCAAAGGCAAAAATGATTAAACCTAACGTTATAAAAAAGTATGATTTTAGCTCTTTGAGAATTTTATTACTCATTTTTCGTAAGTTTAGCGATATGCTTTTGCAGCAAAATTACCTTTTTGTTGTCATTTGATAAACTTATTTTTGTGCTACTGTTTAAAAATTCTGCTTATATGAAGCAAAAAGTTTTTAAATCCATCGAAGAATACCGCCAGCATTTCAGGCAATTGATAGAACTTGAGCGATTGGCAGAAAAAGAATTCCATTTGCAGGAAATCAAGAAATTACACGGACAAGAGCGAGAACGCCGTGGCCGTGCGATTCTGCATTTGAATGCAAAGCATATTACGAATTATTTAGACTTTAAAATCTACCGGTTTGGACGGCATAACATGCCCGAACACCAATTCAAAGTCGGTGATATTGTGCTTATTAGCCAGGGAAATCCTTTGCGCATGAATATCGAAGGCACGGTTAGCGCAATTGGCAACAAATTTATCGAAGTAATGACGACCTCCCAGCTGTTTAAAGCGTCGGAATACCGTCTGGACTTGTTTGTTAATGATATTACTTACAAGAGGATGCTGCAAGCTCTGGATAATTTAGACAAATCGCTTTTTGATTTAAAAATAATTTTAGGACAAACGAAAGTCGAACCAAAATTTACAGAGATTAAAATTGACGGGTTAAATTCGTCGCAGAAAAGGGCAGTGGGAATGAGCATAGAAAGCACTTTGACCATTGTACATGGACCTCCGGGTACTGGCAAAACAACAGTTATGGCTGCAATGATTCGCCAGCATATTGGCAAGCGCATTTTAGTTACTGCCGAGAGCAATGTTGCTGTCGATAATTTTTTGGATTTGCTTGGAGATTTGAAAGTAGTACGAATCGGTCACCCTGCTAAAATCGATAGCCGTTTCCAGCGTTTTAGTCTTGATTATCAGATACGTAAACATCAACGGTACAAGAAAGTAGAAAAAATTACTCGTCAAATCGATGCTTTGCGTCGCCAGCAGCAGGAACGTTACAAAAAACCGACCCCGTCTAAACGCCGTGGATTGAGCGATGAGCAGATTATCCAGCACAGTGACGAGGGGAAAAAGACAAGAGGATTGAGCCTTAAGACTTTACACAAGATGAGCGGCTGGATAAAGTTGCAACAGCAAATCAATAACCTGATCGAAAAGCGCGATAAATTGGTAGATGAACTGGCAAGTGAGATTATTGACACTGCGGACGTTGTATTAGCCACAAATTCCGGTGCTGGAAGCGAATTTCTGGACGCAAAGACGTTTGACATTGTTTTTATCGACGAGGGGTCGCAGGCTGTTGAACCTTCGGCTTTAGTGCCATTGATTAAAGCGCCTAAAGCTGTTTTCGCTGGGGACCACAAGCAGTTGCCGCCCACGTTGCTGTCAGAGAGAGCCGCTAAGTCGTTGCAATACACCATGTTTGAGCGATTCGTAGATTTATACCCTGAAACCGTGCAATTGCTTGACGTACAGTATCGTATGAACCAGAAAATTTGTAAGTTTTTCAGTTGTGAATTTTATGATTGCAAAGTCAAAACTGACCAGAGTGTCAAGGATATTGTTTTGAGTCAAATTGTACGTGTGGATGAGCGTATAGGCATGGACGAACCAATAGTTTTTTTCGACACAAACGGACTATGGCGAGAAGCAAAAAAGACAGGAAGTACATCGCGATATAATCCGGGGGAAGCAAAGTTTGTGGCAGATTTAGTACGTCATTTTATGGAATTAGGTTTAAAACCGGTTGAGCTTGGCGTTATTACGCCGTATAAAGACCATGAAGAGTATTTGAAAAAGCAGCTAAAAGGTTTTGACGTTGAGATAAAGTCTGTCGATGGCTTTCAGGGGCGTGAAAAGCAGGTAATTATTCTGTCGTTGGTTCGTTCAAATTTAGAGGGGGATATAGGTTTTCTCCAGGATAAGCGGCGGATAAACGTAGCTATAACCCGGGCAAAACGAAAGTTGATAATAGTTGGTGATAGTAAAACTTTAGCCACAAATCAGATTTTTGCTGATTTGCTCGAGTATATAAAGACCAACGGACTTTACAAAAGCTTGTGATTTAGCACATTTGACCAGCGAACTCAGACAATTTTTTGATAATTATTTAATTTTGGTTAGTTTTTTGCATAAATTTGTTATACTACCAATTTTTAAATTTCACGCATAAATGAGGTCCTCGTTAATTTTAGTTTTTTTATTGTTTTTTGGCATTATTGCTCAAAGCCAGCCTTTGTGGTTGCGATATCCTGCCATTTCTCCAGATGGCAAATACATAGCTTTTGAGTACAAAGGGAATATCTGGAAAGTTCCTGTTAGTGGTGGTAGGGCTATCCCGCTGACTTTGCATCCAGGTTATGAGTTTCATCCTGTTTGGTCGCCTGATGGAAAATACATTGCTTTTGCTTCTGACCGTTATGGAGATTTTGATGTGTTTGTGGTTAAATCAGATGGAACAGGTACGCGCCGCTTGACTTATTACTCTGGTAATGAAATACCGTGGACTTTTACCAATGATTCAAAGTCAGTTTTGTATTCATCTTATTTTCAAAAATTAAAAACGAGTTTACAGTTTCCAGCGCCTTATATGCCTGAGCTTTATCAGATAAATATTGATGGCACAGGGTTTAAACAAGTTTTATCCACTCCTGCCCAATGGGTTAGATTTACACCAGATGGTAGAAAGTTCGTTTATCAAGATATTAAAGGCGTTGAAAATTATTGGAGAAAGCACCAGCGTAATGCTGTTGCACGGGATATCTGGATTTATGATTTAAAAACTAAAAAACATACAAAACTTACTCAATTCGACGGCGAAGACCGTTGTCCTGTCGTCAGTCCAGATGGAAAAACGATTTATTATCTTACCGAGCAGTTTAACAACACGCTTAATGTGGCTAAATTTTCTTTAGACAATCCAGACAACGTCATACAACTTACTAATTTTACGAAAAATCCAGTACGGTTCCTTTCAATAGCAAATGACGGAACGTTGTGTTTTTCCTGGGACGGTGAGATTTATACCATGAAAGACGGGCAAAAGCCACAAAAAGTCCATGTGATAATAAATTATGACGGTCTTGATCCGCAGCCGCAATATAAGATTTTTACAAAAGACGCTACTGAGATGGCTGTTAGTCCTGACGGTAATTACGTTGCTTTTGTTGTTCGTGGCGATGTTTACGTTACTTCTGTGGATAATAGCCAAACCCGGCAAATTACAAATACTCCTGAGGAGGAACGAAACATTGATTTTAGCCCAGATGGCAAGTCGATTGTCTATGCTTCTGAGCGTAACGGCAGCTGGAATATTTACATGACAACGATTCAGGATACAGACCAGAACTCGTTTTTACTTGCTAAACAGCTTAAAGAAACGACAGTGGTGGCAACACCGGATGACGAATTTGAGCCGAAGTTTTCGCCAGATGGCAAGGAAATAGCTTACTTGAAAAATCGTACTCAACTGAATGTCATTGATTTAAAGACTAAAAAAATTCGTAAAGTCCTTGATGGACATTACAATTATTCATATCGCGACGGCGACCAATGGTTTGACTGGTCGCCTGACGGCAAGTGGTTTTTAGTGCGTTACACTCCACATTTAATTTTCATTTCAGATGTTGGTCTGGTTAAAGCTGACGGCTCTGGACAGATTATTAATTTGACTCAAAGCGGGTATGATGACCGTAAGCCAATTTGGGCAATGAACGGTAAGGTTATGCTCTGGCTTTCGGATAAACACGGCTACCGTAGCCATGGCAGTTGGGGTAGCGAATACGATGTTTATGCAATGTTTTTCACAAAAGATGCTTACGATGTTTTTAAGATGAATAGCGAGGAGTATAAAGCCTGGAAAGAAAAACAAAAAAATCGCAAAAAAGATTCTACAAAGGCTAAAACACTAAAGCTAAATTTGCAAAATATCAGCGACCGCATTGTACGATTGACTAATTTTTCGGGGCCAATATCGCAAGCTGTGCTTACTCCCGATGGTCAAAAACTTTTTTATGCTGCAAAATTCGAGGAAGGTTACGGCTTGTGGCAGGTAGATGTACGAAAAAAATCAACAAAACTCGTTACAAAACTGCCCGGCTATGTCGGACAAATGACACTGAGCAAAGACGGAAAATATTTGTTCGTTTTTTCTGACGGAAAAATTTTTAGACTTTCGACTGCTGACGGCAAAAAGAAACAAATTAGCTTTAAAGCCGAAAAATTAATCGATTATTACGCTGAAAAAAGGTACATTTTCGACCATGTATGGCGGCTTATCAAAGAAAAATTCTACGATCCAAACCTTCACGGCGTTGACTGGAACTATTACGGACAGCATTATAGGCGTTTTTTGCCGTATATCAACAACAATTACGATTTTGCTCAGATGCTTAGCGAAATGCTGGGCGAATTAAATGCTTCGCACACTGGCGCCCGCTATCGTCCGAAATTTGAAAATGGTGATCGCACTGCCAGCCTTGGACTTTTGTACGACCTCAGTTACACAGGCAAAGGCGTTAAAGTCGCTGAAATTATCGAACAAAGCCCGTTTTATTTTGCTAAAACTAACCTGAAGCCCGGCGATTTAATCCTGAAGATTAACGACCAGCCTATCAAAGACTTACAGGATTTATTCAAAGCACTTAACCATAAAGCCGGACAAATCGTTACTGTAACTTACCGTCACGGGCATACGACTTATACCCAGACAATTAAGCCAATAACCCGGCGACAGGAAAACGAGCTGCTATATGAGCGGTGGGTCAAAAAAATGCGACAACTGACGCATAAACTTTCGAATGGCAAAATCGGCTATGTCCACGTAAAAGCTATGAATAGCGAAAGCTTCCGTCAGGTTTACTCTGATATGCTGGGCAAAGAAATCGACAAACAGGCAATTATCGTCGATACCAGGTACAATACCGGTGGTTGGCTACACGACGACCTCGTTACGCTTTTGAACGGTAAAAAATACTTTGAATTTTGGCCGCGTGGCCGTTATTTTGGTTACGATCCGTTTAACAAATGGATTAAGCCGTCGGTCGTTTTGGTCAACGAAAGTAATTATTCCGACGGATGTGGCTTTCCTTACGCGTATAAATATTTGAAAATCGGTAAATTAGTCGGCATGCCTGTCCCTGGAACTATGACAGCAGTATGGTGGGAAACTCTTTTAGACCCGACATTGTATTTTGGTATCCCGCAGGTTGGCGTAAAGAACAATCAAGGTCAGTATCTGGAAAACCATCAACTTGAGCCAGATGTACGGGTATGGAATGACTATTCGAAAATCATAAAGGGACAAGACCAGCAGTTGATAGAAGCGGTTAAATTGCTTATGAATCAGCTTTCTGATTCAGGCAAGCAAAATTAGAAGTCGAAAAATAGTTTAGGTTTATTGTTGGATATTGTGCTAAAATTGTGGGAATTAACGATATGATGAAGTCTGGTTAAATTTTTCATTTTTATCCGGTTAAATTTTTCAATTTTACCTGGCAAAATTTTTCAATTTTAATGAGAGAAATTTTATAATTTAATCAAATGTCCAAGAATTTTTGAGTTTATTTTAGTTTATCATTGTATAATTT
>WFZV01000193.1 GCA_015489395.1 Bacteroidales bacterium | reverse complement strand
TGTATTGCACGCAATTATCAATATTAATAAAGCAAAAAAAACTCTTAAATCGTCGCGCCCTATTATAGAAGTTCAATTTTTAGTTCTTAAAACTAATCAGAATCAAATTAAAGCTTTCAAAATATTGTGTAAACACCTGAAAGTCAATCAATGTTCATATAAATCAGCACAAATAATCAATTTCTATACAGCCGACTTTTACATTCCAACGATAGAAAAATTCAAACGTTATGAACTTAAACACAACCAGTGGAAAATCAAAAATAAACTAAAAAATCGCTGTCCTCGACTCTGGAATGCTGCTGTTATTACCTGGGATGGATACATCTTGCCTTGCTGCTTTGACAAAGATGCTAAATACAAATTAGCCAACATTAATGATAATTTAAACATCAAAATTTTCAATAACAAAAGCTTCAAATCATTTGCACGAAAAGTCCTAACTAACAGAAAACAGATTGACATTTGCACAAATTGTACAGAATAACATAACACATTCGCACTATCAAAGAAATTCGAGATAAAATTGTAAATTTGTTGTGCTAAATGTTAGTATATGAGCAAAATCGAAGAACTTAAACATATTGCTCTAAATTTACCTCAAAAGCCAGGTGTATACTTGTTTTTAGATAAAAACGACAAAGTTATTTACGTCGGCAAAGCTAAAAATCTAAAAAAACGCGTATCTTCATACTTTAATCGCACACACGAAAATCCAAAAACACAACTTTTAGTTAAGCACATCAACAGCATTCGCCATATTATAGTTGAAACAGAAACAGATGCTTTTCTACTGGAAAATACACTGATAAAACAATACAAACCAAAGTACAATATCCAGCTCAAAGACGACAAATCATATCCCTGGATTGTTATAAAAAACGAACCATTTCCTCGTGTTCTTATCACCCGAAACGTGGAAAAAGATGGCTCACAATATTTTGGACCTTATACCTCAATGCAGCTTGCTAAAACCTTACTGGAACTAATCAAAGAAGTTTTTAAAATTCGTACATGTAATCTGGACTTATCTCCTGAAAAAATTAAACTAAAAAAATATAAGCCCTGTCTCGAATATCATATTAATAACTGTTTAGCTCCTTGTATTGGCTTACAATCCCAGCAAGATTACGATAAAAATATCGAACAAATCCGCAAAATCCTTAAAGGTAAAATCCAATCTGTTATCAATTACATGAAACAACAAATGTTCGAATATGCTGAAAATTTGGAATTCGAAAAAGCTAACGAACTTAAAGAAAAAATACAACTACTTGAAAATTACCAAAGTAAATCTACTGTCGTAAATCCAGCTTTAAATGACCTGGATGTTTTTACAATTATCGATAGCGAAAACTTTGCTTATGTTAACTTTTTAAAAGTTGTCGATGGCAAAATAATTCAAACTTATTCTACGCAAATCCGTAAAAAACTCAACGAAGACAAAAAAGAAATCCTGGAGCAAGCTATTTTACACATTCGCGAAAATAAGCTATTCAACGTCAGTAATGCACGCGAAATTTTAGTTCCTTTCGAAATAGACTTATACTTGCCGAATGTCAAAATTACTGTGCCTAAAAAAGGTGACAAAAAAAAGCTTATCGAATTATCGTTCAAAAATTTAGAATATTACAAAAACTTTAAAGATAAACAGTTAACAAGCACTTCACCAGAAAAAAAAGCCATTAAGCTTTTAGAGCAGGTAAAAAAGGACTTAAACCTGAAAAATGTGCCTATTCATATCGAATGTTTCGACAACTCAAACTTACAGGGAACCAATGCAGTAGCATCTTGCGTTGTATTCAAATATGGCAAACCCAGCAAAAAAGACTACCGCAAATTCTCAATAAAAACCGTTCAAGGAATCGACGACTTTGCTTCTATGCGAGAAGTTATTTACCGACGTTACAAACGATTATTAGACGAAAATCAACCTCTGCCAGATTTAATCGTTATCGATGGCGGAAAAGGTCAACTTTCAGCAGCTCTGGAAAGCCTTAAAAAATTAAACATTCACGATAAAGTCGATATTATCTCAATTGCAAAAAGGTTCGAAGAAATTTACCGTACCAACGACCCATATCCTCTTTACATTGACAGAAAATCTTACACTCTTAAACTTATTCAACAAATCCGCGACGAAGCCCATCGTTTTGGTATATCTTACCACAGACAAAAACGTGACAAAAATTTTTTACAGTCAGAAATCCTCAAAATACCAGGTATAGGCTTCAAAACCTATCAAAAGCTAATTGAAGAATTAGGCAGCCCTGAACAAATAAAAAAGGCAAACCTGAATACTTTATCAAAAATCATAGGACCAGCTAAAGCTAAACTTATCCACGAATATTTCAATAAACCCAAACAGCCATGAAAATAAATATCAAACTCATAATAATTAGCTTAATAACTTTTATTCTAATTTTACGAGCTGTTGCCAGTGTTCCTGACACAACTTTTATTGGAATCAATGCCCAATCTCCAACGATTAACTTTGCATCGAATTATCATAATACTCCTGAATCTACATGCTACTTTGGGATAAAAACTTTACCTTTTATCATTATTTACCTGAGCTTCTTAGTCATAATCATTGCATTAAAAACAAAATATAATTTTTCTTTTAACTCGATTTTTAGATTTGCTTTCTCTCCGAAATTTTTAAAATTATCCTATGATGAATTAACTAATCAATTGAGATTCCCATCGAATATGCTTTTCATTTTATCTATTTTCATAAATTCGGCTTTTGTTTTTGCAACAGCAAAATATCTAAATCTAAGCGCGTTTCGATTGACTGTAATTTTTATAATCCTATCTCTGACAATTTGGCTGTTAAATTTCTTATATAACTTCATTTTTTCATTAATATTCGACAACAAAAATCTTGGACTTAAACTACTCTTAACCTTTAAAATATTCTACATTTTAAATGCTTACTTCTTATTCTTCTTGATTTTCATAATTAATTATGT
>WFZV01000192.1 GCA_015489395.1 Bacteroidales bacterium | reverse complement strand
CGTTTGGGTATTGAATAACAAATATCGAAAAAAGGCTTTTATAAGTAGCGTGGTTAAAGTTTTCGTTCGATTTCGATTTTCTTGAATGCTTCGATTTGATCGTCTTTTTTGATATCGTTAAAGTTTTTAATGGTCAAACCGCATTCTTGAGGAGCTTTAACTTCTGGTACATCGTCCTGGTAGCGTTTGAGTGAGCCGATTTCTCCTTCGTAAACTACGATGCCGTTACGTACTACTCTGAGGTTTGCGTCGTTAGTGATTTTGCCTTCTTCGACCTGGCAACCAGCAACAACGCCAACACCCTTAATTTTAAAGACTTTAAGCACTTTAGCTGTTCCCAGATGCTCTTCTTTGACAATTGGCTTGAGCATACCAGCGATAGCACTTTTAATTTCTTCGATAGCGTGGTAAATGACTGAGTAAGTTCTAATCTCAACTTCTTTTTGTTCGGCCAGTTTTCTGACTTGTGCAGATGGACGGACATTAAATCCGATTATAATTGCCTTAGAAACGTGTGCCAACATTACGTCGCTCTCAGTGATTTGTCCTGCTGAGCTACGGATAATGTTGATTTGTACTTCATCAGTGCTGAGTTTTTCTAATTGTTCTGCCAGTGCGTCAGCAGTACCCTGTACATCAGCTTTTATGATAATGTTAATTTCGGTAAATTCGCCTACTTGCAGACGGCGGCTAATTTCTTCGAGAGTAAGGATTTTACGTTTACGGCGGGCAATAACGCGTTTGATTTGCGCACGTTGATTGGCTTTTTGCTTGGCTTCTTTTTCGCTTTCCATAACGGTGAATGGCTCGCCGGGTTCTGGTGCGCCGTCTAAACCTAAAATTTGTGCAGGTATAGATGGACCTGCTTCTTTGATTTTCTGCATACGTTCGTTAAACATTGCGCGTACGCGGCCATAATGCGAACCAGCCAGAACTATATCGCCTACGTGTAAAGTACCTGTACGTACCAGCACATTTACGACAGGACCGCGGCCTTTTTCGACAGCAGCTTCTAAGACCGTACCAATAGCTGGGCGCTTTGGATTGGCTTTTAAATCGAGGTCTTCTGCGACAAGCAAGATAGTTTCCAGAAGTTCGTCGATATTGTAGCCTGTTTTAGCAGAAATTTCAACATCAAAGTAATCGCCACCCCATGATGAAACCAGATATCCGCGTTGTGCCAGTTGGTTACGTACTTTTTCCGGGTCGGCAGTTTCTTTATCGACTTTGTTTATAGCAAAAATAATCGGTACGCCTGCAGCTTTTGCGTGGTCTAAAGCTTCTTCGGTTTGAGGACGGACACCGTCGTCAGCTGCAACCACAATAACAGCAATGTCAGTGACTTTTGCACCGCGGGCGCGCATAGCTGTGAAAGCCTCATGCCCAGGAGTATCGATAAATGTTATTTGTCGTCCGTCGTCCAGGGTAATATGGTACGCACCGATATGTTGCGTTATACCGCCGGCTTCGCCAGCTACCACGTTAGTTTTTCGTATGTAGTCAAGTAAAGAAGTTTTACCATGGTCAACATGTCCCATTACAGTGACAATAGGTGGTCGAGGTACCAGGTCTTTTTCATTATCCTGGATTTCTGCCTCAAGTTCTTCTAATGTAGTGACATCAACGAATTCGACTTCAAAGCCATATTCGCCAGCTAAAAGTTCGATATCGTCAGCTTCCAATGGATAGTTGACAGTAGCTTTAATGCCCAGGGAAAGAGCTTTCTGTAACAACTCGATCTGGTCAACGCCCATGAGGGATGCCAATTGGCCGACGGTAAGGAATTCAGTAATTGTAAGTGTTTTGGATTGTTGGTTTTCTAATTGTTCTAATTTTTTCTGCTTAAGTTTTTTCTTCTCCTGGCGTTTTTTAGCTATGCTTTTGCCGGGTTTGCTAATGGTTTGTTGGATTGTTTCGCGGTAGCTTTTATCGATTTCTTTCTGGTCTATGATAACATGCTCTTTTGCACTACGTCTTTTAGTTTGTTTATCTTTGATACGTTTAGCTTCTTTCTCGATATCGACTCGCTCGACACGGCGTTTTTTGCCTTTTTTGAAGCTTTTTTTGCCTTTAGCGGATTTGTTGTCTTTTGATTCTTTATGTTGATGGGTTGATTCTTTAGCTTTTCGTTCGGATTTGTGAGGTTTATGTTTAGGAGATTTGGCAGAAGGTTTTGGTTCGATTTTGTCTAAGTCTATTTTACCCAGGACTTTAAGCCCGATTTGTTCTTGTTCTTCAGCTGTTTCTCCGGATTTTTGAGGTTCTTGTGTTTGTTTTTGTTCAGTTATTTGTTCCTCAGGCTGTTCGACAGGTTCCTGGGGTTGAGTTGCTTCAGGTTGTTGTTCTTGTTGCTGTTTTTCTTTAGTCTCCTGGTCAATAGTATTGCTAATTTCTTCTGCGCGTTTAAGGATTTCAGAAGTTTGGTCAGTTTTTTCTTGTGCTGTAGTTTCAGCAGTTTTATGTTCTTTAGGTTTTGTCTTTTTGTCCCTGGATTTAGATGTTTTTTTCTTTTTTTCGTATTTCTCTTCAATAGAGTCAAGATCGATTTTTCCCAGAATAACAGGACCTGTAGTTTGTTCTGAGGTGACAACTTGTTCTTGTTCTGTTTGTGTTTGTTCTTGTTCAGCAGGTTGTTCTTTTTCTATTTCGATAGATTCTTTGCTAACAGGTATTTCGCTGCCAGAAGAAGTGTCTTTGATGAAAATAGTTTCGTCTGTGGAGCTGGTAACAGGTTCATCTTGTTCTTTTTTAAAGTCTTCAATGCTAATGCTTTCTTTTTCTTTTTGTTCTTCTTCGTGAGTGCGTACTTCTTCCAGCTGGGTTTTAAACTTTTTATCTCGACCAAAATGTTTAGCCAGTTTTCTAACAACGTCCTCAGGTACTTTTTCGTTAGGTCTTCCTTTGTAGCCTTTATAGCCTTCTTTTTTTAGAATTTCGACAATACGTTCGAGGCTTACGTTAAATTCGCGAGAGAGTTGTGCCAGTTTCCATTTTTTACTTGTGTTACTCATAAAGGCTTTATTTAGTTAAAAAATTTTTTAAAAAGCTATGCAAAGATAAATAATTTTGGGTTAAAACACTGCAAATTAAAATTTTTATTTGTTTTTCTTTTCTTTTTCTAATTTGTCCAGAGCTTCCTTAAGTACGCGTTTTAAGTCGTAAACATGCTCTTCTTCTAATTCTGTACGGTTAATAAGGAATTCGTCTTCTTTTTCAAGGACAGCACGGGCAGTGTCTAAGCCGATTTTTTTCAATTCATCGATTATCCAATCTTCAAATTGTTCTCTAAATTCATCGATGTCAATATCAACCTCTTCCTCTTCAATTTCTCTGAAGATTTCAATCTGATAACCAGTGAGTTCCATTGCAAGTTTAATGTTAACGCCGTCTTTACCAATTGCTTTTGCAACTTCTTCTGGTTTAAGATATACTTCGGCGTATTGTTCGTCTTCGTCAACGAACATTCTAAGGATTTTGGCAGGGCTTAAAGCTCTCTGGATGTAGAGTCTTGGGTTTGTGGAGTAATTAATCACGTCAATGTTTTCGTTTTTCAATTCCCGTACAATGCCCTGGATACGTGAGCCTTTAATACCAACGCAAGCTCCGACAGGGTCTATGCGGTCGTCGTAAGATTCTACTGCGACTTTGGCTCTAACGCCTGGTTTGCGTACAATTTTTTTGATGGTGATAAGTCCGTCAGCGATTTCAGGAACTTCCAGCTCAAACAGACGTTCTAAGAATTCGGGTGCTGTGCGTGAAAGAATGATAATAGGAACATTGTTTTTCATATCGACTTTGTACACAATAGCGCGTACAGTGTCGCCTTTGTGGAAGCGGTCTGTTGGGAGTGTTTGGTTTTTGGGTAAAATCAGCTCGTTGTTTTCGTCATCCAGGCAAATAATGTCTCGTTTTGTGATTTGGTGGACATCCACGGTGATTAGTTCACCAAGGCGGTCTTTATATTTTTTGTAAAGATTGTCGCGTTCTAACTGAATGATTTTAGATTTAAGGTTTTGACCCATAGCCAGAATAGCGCGTCGTCCGAAGTCTGAGATGTTTATTGTTTTGTAAAATTCTTCGCCTACTTCAATTTCCGGGTCTTCTTTGCGAGCTTCGCTAAGTGCAATTTGTCTGACCGGGTCTTCTACCTGGTCGTCTGGTACGACTTGAAGGATTTGGTAAATTTCAAAGTCGCCTTTATCCGGGTTAATGATAACGTCGAAATTGTCGTCACTCCCGTATTTTTTCTTTATTGCCGAACGGAACACATCCTCTAAGATGCTGGCTAAGGTTAATTTATCGATATTTTTTTTGTCTTTGAATTCGGCAAATACGTCTGTTAAGCTAATATTTGGTTGTGGCATAGTGATTGATTTTTAGAATTTTATAACGAGTTTTGCTTTTTTGATCTGGTCGTAAGGAATTGTAAGAGTTTGGTTTTTAGTTTGAATTTTTACCTGATTCTCGTCAGCTTCTAAAATTTTACCGCGGACTGTTTTGCCGTCGGTTTGTAAAATTTCGATTTCCTGACCTTTGTGCTTGTAATACTGTTGCCAGACTTTTAGTCCGCTAGTCAGTCCTGGCGATGATACAGTTAAATCAAAATTATCGTAAAGTTCCTCTAATTTTGGGTAAATTTTATTGTGCAATTTTTCGCAGTCGTCTAAAGTAATATTACCGTTAAATTTGTCGATATAGACTGTAATTTTTTCATCCGCACCTACGGTTATGTCAACTATAAAATAATCGTTGCCATCCAGGTTTTGTTCGACGATTTGACGGATTTCGTTTTTATCAATCATTTTTCGAGAATTTAAAATGTTTGCGAAATTTAAAAATAAATTTGGCGCTGCCAGAAGGACAGCGCCAAATACGCAATACAAAAGTAAACAAGTATTTAGAAATATGCAAATCTTTTTGCTTCAAAAGCTAAAAAATGTCCAGCAATTGGTCCAGATGCGTTATAGTAAAAGTCGGTTTTACTGGTAATTTGCTAATATCGATATTGTTGCGGTTGTAAAACACCTGGTCTAAACCTGCGTTGTAAGCGCCTAAAACGTCGTTTTCATAATCGTTTCCAACAAAAATGCTTTTATCCCGATTGGCGTTTGCTTTTGTTATGGCATAATCGAATAGTCTTTTGTCTGGCTTTAGTACTCCAATTTCTTCTGACACAATTAATGTACTTATGAAAGGCGAAATCTTAGAGATTTTAAGTTTAATTAGCTGGACTTCCAGAAAACCATCAGTGATAATGTGCAAACGGTAACCTCGCTGCGAAAGTTCTTTTACTACTTTAAAGCTTGTGGTCTCCAGGTATGGCTCTTTGGTCATTTCAGCCAGATAAGTATTTGCGATTTGTTCTGCCAGATGCGCTTTTACCTCTCCTGTGCGATCTACTAACAACTCAAGAAAACGCACCACAGCAAGATGGTCTTTGTCGATTTTGCCTTTTCGATAGTCGTCCCACAGCTGTTTGTTAAGTTGTTCGTATTGCTCGTAAAATTGCTCGAAACTGTCAAAGTACCTGTCTAATTTGTATTGTTTGTAAATTTGTTGAAGTGCTTTAATCGAACTTTTGTCAAAATCCCAGAGTGTATTGTCCAGGTCAAAGAAGATGTCTGTATATTTTTTGTCCATAAGCTTGATTATTTAACCATTATGACAAGGAATTTGGAGGTTTCCCAGAATCTTTTTGGGTCTTTAATCACAAGATAATTAATTACTTTGCCTTCGTATTGGAATTCGTAGCTGTCTGCTGGATGTGGTGTTAGGACTTTGGCTTTTTTAGACATAATTGGAATTTGTTTTGTCTCCCGTATATCGATTTTGGTAAAGTGTGTTTTGTCGAAGTTGCCTGTTAAAATAGGTTTAGCAAGTATGCCTTTTTTGTCGAGAATTCCGTATTCAAGCAGTTCTTTTTTTGTTGCAACGATGTAATAAGCAGTGTTCAGAGCAATCTCTTGTTGTTGAAGTTTTTGCTGTTGCTGCTGTGTGACCTGTTTCAATGTGTCAACTTGTTGTTTCATCTGGTTGATTTGCTGGTTCAAAGCCTGGATATTGATGTTGAGTTCAGCAAGTTTTTTCTTCAAACTGTCAATTTCACGGTCTTTAGCCTGAAGTTGCTGTTCGTATAATTGAATAGTTTTCAAAAGCTCTTTATTCTTGATTTTCGATGCTCGCATTTGTTTTTTGAGCAGCTCTAATTTTTTCTTGTTTTCTTCCATTAAACGGTAAATGGTCAAAATGTCCTGGTTGATTTGTTCTTTTGCATCTTGCGACAATTGTCCTTCTACTCCTGTGGTTTGAATAGTGATGATATGTTCTTTTTGTTTAATTGTGTTTAAATTTTCTTGAATTTCGTTAAACGCTGCTAAATATTGCTGCAAAGTGTAATCACTTTGCTGGACGATATTTCTTAAGCTATCATTCTCTCGCTTAAGCTGTTGAATCTTTTTTTGGTACGTGCAAGAACCTAAAAATAAGCTGATTATTAGCGATAAAAGAAGAATACGTTTCATGGGTTGTGGATTTTGGGATTTTTTACATGTAAAAATAACAAAATAAATGTTTTTAACTTCAAAAAATCTTATATCTTTTTTGTTATGAAAATTTTGCGATAAAAACATTAACTTTGCAACTCACAAAATAAAAATTAATCGTATGAGCAAAAAAATCAAAGACGAATTAGACGATTTAGACGAACAAATAAAACAAAATCAAAACGTTATAACTCAACTTATGGATAAAATTATTGAAATGTCAAATACTGATTTACCCGAAACAATTTACATACTCCCGTTACGTACGAGCGTCATTATGCCAAGGATTTTGTCGCCAATTGTTTTGACCAGGAAAAAGTCCCTGGAATTAATCGAACAACTTATTGACAATGAAAAATTAGTTGGTATTGTCTCTCAAAAAAATCCTGAAGTCGAAAACCCAACTTTTACACAATTATATAAATATGGAACTTTAGCCCAATTGCAGCAGCTAATCGATACTCCCGACGATCAAAAAGCTGTACTTTCGCTCGGCCTGAAAAGGTTTAAAATAACAGAAGTCGTTGAAACAGAGCCTTTTCTCAAAGTCAAAGTACAATATCTGGACGATATTTTACCAAAAGAAAACGATACTGAATTTATTACAATCATCGAAGCTGTTAAAGATATTGCGCTTAAAAGCCTTGAATTGTTGCCTAAAGTGCCTGTTCAAGCTGTCGAAACACTCAAAGCAATTGAGCAACCAGAATATTTAATCAATTTCCTGATCACTAACCTTGATTTTGAGACCAGTAAAAAAATTCAATTGCTAAAAATTAACCGGCTCAAAGACAGGGCAAAAAAACTCCTGGAAATACTCACTTTCGAATACAAAAAATTAGAACTACAAAATGACATCAACGCTAAAGTCAAAGAGAAATTAGACAAACAACAACGAGAATTTATCCTTCAACAGCAATTAAAAGCCATACAAAGCGAACTTGGACAGGACCCGTATAAACTGGAAATCGAAGAGCTGAAAAAACAAGCTGCTAAGAAAAAATGGCCTAAAAAAGTTGCTGAAGTTTTTAATCGCGAGCTGGCTCGACTTGAACGAATGAACCCGGCTGCGCCTGACTATGGTATGCAACTTACTTACCTTCAGACTCTTTTGTCGTTGCCATGGGGCAAAAAATCAAAAGATAATTTCGACCTTAAACGCGCACAGAAAATCCTTGATCAGGACCATTACGGCCTCGAAAAAGTCAAACAACGTATCCTCGAATACCTCGCTGTACTTAAACTCAAAGGCGACCTTAAATCACCAATTATCTGCCTGTATGGCCCTCCAGGTGTTGGCAAAACTTCATTGGGCCGTTCAATTGCACGTGCATTAGGACGCAAATACGTTAGAATGTCCCTGGGCGGACTGCATGATGAAGCTGAAATCCGCGGCCATCGCCGTACATACATCGGAGCTTTGCCCGGACGTATTATCCAGAATATCCGTAAAGCTGGCACTGACAACCCTGTGTTTGTCCTTGACGAAATCGATAAAGTCGGTCAGGATTTTCGCGGTGACCCGGCATCTGCTTTGCTTGAAGTACTTGACCCTGAACAAAATAACTCTTTTTACGATAATTACCTCGAAGTCGAATACGACCTGTCTAACGTACTGTTTATTGCCACTGCAAATACTATTTCGACTATTAAACCCGCTCTTCTGGACAGAATGGAGCTAATCGAAGTAACTGGCTACATTTTAGAAGAAAAAGTCGAAATAGCTAAGCGCCACCTTATTCCAAAACAGCTCAAAGCACACGGAGTTAAGAAAAATCAGATAAAATTTGACGATGAAGTCCTCAGATTTTTAATCGAAAATTATACCCGCGAATCAGGCGTACGTCAGTTGGATAAGCAAATAGCTGCTGTTATCCGTAAAATAGCTAAAAAAATTGCAATGGGCGAAAAATACTCGCCCAATCTTACCAAAGAAGATATTACGCAAATGCTCGGTGCGCCTAAATACTCCAAAACTATTTACGAAGAATTCAACGGCGCTGGCGTGGTTCCGGGATTGGCCTGGACTCCTGTTGGCGGCGAAATACTCATGATCGAGTCGAGCTTGAGCCTGGGAGATGGTAAGCTTACTCTTACTGGCAACTTAGGCAAAGTCATGAAAGAGTCTGCTACTATTGCTTTGCAATACGTCAAAAGTCACAGCATTGAGCTAAAAATCCATCCGCTTGTTTTCAAATACTGGGACGTACATTTGCATGTACCCGAAGGTGCTATACCAAAAGACGGCCCTTCGGCTGGAATTACAATGGCTACGTCTTTGGCTTCGCTTTTTACCCAGCGAAAAGTAAAACCTTATCTTTCTATGACCGGCGAGCTGACTTTGAGCGGAAAAGTTT
>WFZV01000191.1 GCA_015489395.1 Bacteroidales bacterium | reverse complement strand
ATCATGAAATTAGCACATATTGAAAATCGTGTGACAATTAATTCCCTGCTAAAAAAATTGGCAGATGCAGGATTAATTAAACTTTTATCAAAAGGAAAGGGCCAAAGGCCTAATGTTTATATTTTGCCTGAACTTATTAATATAGTAGAAGGAAAACAAGTAATTTGAAAAATTATGTAAAAAAATTTTTGTGTAAATTCTACTATATGCAAATTGGATTGTGTATAATTTTTGTTGAAATATTATACACAAATTTAAAAAAACACAACGGCTGCCACAAAAAGTGGCAGCCGCTGTGAAACTCGAATAGTTTTTGCTTTTTGCTCAGCCAAAGTACAGAGTTAAATTGAAAGACCAGCGTTCATAGAACAAGATTTAAACATAATAAAAATCAAAAGTCAAAGATTACTGAACAGCAAGCTGTGGCTTAATCTTAAAAAACTTTTCAATACCTTCGTAAACAATGCCAAGCACAAGCAATATAATGATTAAATTGACACTCGCTAAAAGCCAATTATGCGCACGGACGAAATTAATTTCATTCATAATACTTGCCCAAAACGTCATTACAACCATGAAAATAGCCGGAATACCAGCAATTAGCCACTTTAAGCCACCTTTTGTACGCAGATAAATCGTAATGACAATTAATGCCAATCCTGCTAAAGTCTGATTAACAGCGCCAAACATCGGCCATAACGTCAAAGCTCCTTTACCATTAGCTCCTGTCGAAAAAGCCAGCAAACCAGCAGTAATAACAGCAAATCCAGTGCTGAGATAAATATTTTCCGTCCAACGCATTTTCATTGACGTACCCAGCTCAGTGATGATGTAACGCTGAATTCTCGTAGCAGTATCCAACGTGGTTCCAGCGAAAGAGGCGACAAATACACCCATTAATGCTAAAGCATACGACTTTGGAATACCTGCTGCTTGCATCATGTTTGCAGCACCAGTGACAAAAGCATTTAATTTGCTACCCAATCCCTTGGCAGCAGCCCAACTTGAATAATGTGTCGTCCAGGCTTGTACACCGGTGAGCAATTTTCCGTTGTGCATGTATCCCAAACCAATACCTGCCGAAACAGCGATAATCACTAACGTTGCTAAAGCACCTTCAGTAATCATCGCACCATAGCCTACAAACAAAGCATCGGTTTCTTTTTCTATCTGCTTGGCTGTAGTACCCGACGAGACAAGGCTGTGAAAGCCTGAAATCGCACCGCAAGCTATGGTTATAAACAGAAACGGCACCATAGGCGGAGCTTGCGCAGGATGCGGATTATACGAAGGCGCAACAAGGTGCATGCCTTTGAACGAAGCAGCAAAGACCCCAATCACCATCAAAAGCATTGCAATCAACAACTGGTAGGCATTAATATAATCACGAGGCTGCAAAAGCGCTGTAACAGGCAAAATTGAAGCAATGAAAGCATAAATCAGTAAAATAATCGTCCAGCTACCTGTTGGCGGAACATTAAAAATTACAGGCATTTTCAGAGGCCAGATAACTCCGAGATAAATCGATAAATACATCAAAAGCACTGCAATTATAGTCGATAAGGTAACATTAGCGCCTCTGCGGATAGCAATTCCCAGACCCACAGCAATTATTATCTGCGACCAAACAGGTACCACAGAGTCCGGATAAATATCGAAAATTATTGCTATGACTAAGCCAAAAATTGCAATTACAATCCACAATTCCAAAAAAACTATTGTGAAAAACAGAAACTTAGCACGTGTTGAAATATACTTCGAGGTATATTCGGAGATGGATTTACCTTTGTTGCGTAGCGAGATAACTAAAGCTCCAAAATCCTGGACAGCACCCATTATTATGCTGCCTATAAACACCCAGATCAAGGCAGGAACCCAACCCCAAATTACAGCTATAGCCGGTCCAACAATGGGACCAGTCCCGGCAATAGATGCGAAATGATGACCGAAAATAATTTCTTTTTTAGTCGGCACATAGTCCACACCGTCTTCAAATTCCTTTGACGGAACCGGTGCATCAGGCGACAGTTTAAATAGCTTTGCCAGAAATCCACCGTAAAACTTGTAAACCAAAAGATATCCAATGAAAACAGCAAGAAGAATAATCAGAGTTTCCATGGTTTTATGTCTTTAAATTCTAAAAATTCTTGTTCGTGAAGATTTGACAGTTCGTTGTTTGAGTGTTTTTTGTAAAAAACTAATTTTTCGACTCAGAGTCGGAGTTTTGCAAGTTATGAATTAGACGAAGCATTTCTTCAGGGAATGGAAATACGATAGTCGAGTTTTTCTCAGCAGCAATTTCGCTCAAAGTCTGGAACAAACGCAACTTAAGCGCAGAAGGAGATTTGTCGATGGTCTGACCAGCTTCGAGGAGTTGCTGAGCAGCCTGTTTTTCTGCGCTTGCCAGGATAACCCTTGCTCGGCGGTTACGTTCTGCTTCTGCCTGGTAAGCCATTGCGCGTTTCATGTTTTCAGGTAGTTCGATGTCTTTGATTTTTACGTCAGTGACTTTGATACCCCATTCGTCAGTTTCTTTGTCTACGATTTCCTGTATTTTTTGACCTATTTCTTCCCTTTCGGCTAAGATAAAATCCAATTCAGCTTTACCGCACATATCGCGGAGGGCTGCCTGAGCCAATTGTGAGACAGCGTAATAGAAGTTTTCGACTTTTAAAACAGCTTTTTCCGCATTGACAACTTTGTAAAATACAACTCCATTGATGCGGATCGGCACGTTGTCCTTGGTCATGATTTCCTGCGAAGGTATGTCAACAGCAAGAATACGTATGTCAACTTTGATGATTCGCTCAATTATTGGAATTACGAACCTAAGACCCGGATTTAGGGTTTTTACATATTGACCGAAACGGAGTTTAATACCACGTTCGTATTGGTTTATGACTTTTAGACTTGCTAAAATCAGGATAATCACTAAAGTAATCAGAACAATATTCGTAATCATAGTAATGGTTTTAGAATTTGGTTTAAAGATACAAAATTTTGTTAAGCAATGTAAAAAAAATACATTTTCTTCAGCAGATAACTGGTGCGTCAAATTTGCAAGTAAAGCGAAAAAATAAGGAATAATCGATGTTGCTGGACATTAATTTAATGTCTCGAAAAACAGGTGGTTAAGTTGCTGCAGGATTTTTTGTTTTAAAGGTTCAAAGATTTGGTTTAAGTTCTGGTTAAAGTTAAAGTGTTGCTTAAAGAGCCTGCGGTTAATCATTGGGATTTGTGCGATGTGGATTTGTATCTTTCGTCCCGAAGCAAATTCATCTGCGATTGTTAATGACGATTCGTTTAATTTACTGCTTGTGAAAGTTTCGGGATAGAGCAGAAAGATTTTGTCAACGTTATAGCGAATTGCATAACTAACCATCTGGTAAAGATCGCTTTGTGAAATACCTGCTGTCGGATCGGACGAGTCGTTGTAAATAACTTTGTACTTGGTATCTGCGATAATTTTTTGACCATAAACAGATAACAGAATGTCCGGACGTAAAGAGAAAATGCCCTGCTCGTCAAGCGTTTTGCCTTTAACCTGCGCACGAGCGCGTACCTGCGGCATTTCCCTGTCAATAAAGCCAAAAACAAAATCTTCGAAAACATATTCCATTGGCAAAAGAAAAGCAAAAAGACGGAACTTGTCCTTGTAATTGAACGAAATGCTATGTTCCAGAAACAGACGGCAATAAGCTTTTACTGTTTCAAAGTCCGCAAACATAGGATTAAAACGAATGTCCTTACACTTATGCGGTCTGGCACGTGTTTCGTCCACTTCGTCTAAAACAAAAAGTATTTCACTCAGCAGTCGTTTGTTTTGAGCGTTCTGACTGGCATTATAAAGCAGCTTTGTTACATATTTGAGAATACGGTTAAAATCATTGTCCATGACAAAATTAACGTAAATAACAGGTAATTTGTGCCATTGGCCATAGGCAATATTCTGCGAGTATTTTTGTATATCCAGGCGGCCTTTGATGTACGAAAGCTGCGAATGGACTTGCTGATAGTGCTGAAATATGCTGTTTTGTAGCAAGTTATGCGTGTATCGGGCAAAAAGATAAATCAAAATTTCGAAAAAGTCGGCTTTGGCCGTGCCTAAACCGGTTAAATAGCTGGGAAACTTGATTTTACGGCAGTAGCTTAAATACCAGAGTATATGACTATGAATGGCTTTGATGTCATTTGGCGAGTACTCACGCCCAGAAGCATAAAAAATCTTCGGTAAAAGATTGATCCTTTTATCTTCGAAAATAATTAGCCCGACGTATTTGTTTGATTTTATTTCGCGGGTCTTGTGGAGAAACTGCAAAAATTGCTGTTGCTCGCTGCGATTTTCGTCTTCTGCATAAAAATACGGGCTTTTGTCTCGGCGCTGCCAGATGTCGTCCAGGAACTCCTCTAATTTGTCAAACTTCTCGTTTAGCTGCGCTTTATTTTGATATTCAAACAGATTTAGCATATCCTTATTGCAAGTTTTTACAAAGGTAAAAATTTTACGCTTTTTGCGCGAACAAAGTAAGGTCTTGCATTTGCATGCAGAGCATGAGATATGTCTTGCATTTCCATGCAAGCGTGATATATGTCTTGCATTTCCATGCAAACATGATATATGTCTTGCATTTCCATGCAAGACCATGTAATGATCATGCCTGACGGCATTGGGAGGTGTGTGTCCCCTGCAATCCCTTACGGGGGTTATGTAATGGTCATGCCTACGGCATTTGGAGG
>WFZV01000190.1 GCA_015489395.1 Bacteroidales bacterium | reverse complement strand
CATTGATCTAATTCGACCTGGTAAACAGGATAATTACCGCGAATAGAATAACCGTCACGAACTTCATCATTAGCTAAAACAGTACCTAACTCAGGACACCAGTTAACTGTCGCTTTAGCCCTGTATGCTATACGATAATTCATGAGAATTTCTTGCTTCTTTTTCTCGTCAAAACTTTTCCATTCGTCAGCTGTAAATTTAGGAGTTCCTGGATTGCAAGCAGCATCCACGTTTAAATTGCCATTTTTTTCAAATTCAGCGATAAGAGTTTCGATCGGCTCAGCTTTTTGGGTTTTGTTATTATACCAGTGCTTAAACATTTTAATAAAAGCCCACTGGGTCCACTTGTAATATTTAGGGTCGCAGGTTCTAACTTCTCGCGACCAGTCGTAAGATAACCCGATTAATTTAAGTTGTCGTCGATAATTTTGTATATTTTTTTCGGTTGAAACAGCAGGATGAACATGGTGTTCAATAGCATATTGTTCGGCAGGAAGTCCAAAAGCATCATACCCCATTGGATGCAAAACATTATAACCTTTTAATCGCATGTAACGGGAATAGATATCAGAGGCGATATAGCCCAATGGGTGTCCGACATGCAAACCAGCACCGGAAGGGTAAGGAAACATGTCTAAAACATAATATTTAGGCTTACTGGGATCTACATCAACTTTGAATGTTTGGTTTTGATCCCAATATTTCTGCCATTTACGCTCAATTTCTCTAAAATTGTAATCCATATCTCGATCATTTTAATTGATTATCTGTGCAAAAATAGATAAAAAGTAAAAATTTTTGGAATTGTAATTTTGATTAATAATTTTGAGCCGACGTCGAAAATTTAATAAAAAAAAGTTATGAAGGCAACAAAAATCATTGGCACAGGAAGTTACATTCCTGAGAAGATCGTAAAAAACGAAGATTTTTTGAATAATGAATTCTACGAAGACTATGGAAAGAAAATGGACAGGGATAATGTAGAAATTATCCGTAAGTTTTATGAAATTACGGGAATTAAAGAAAGACGTTACGTTACTGATGATTTAAAAAACTCAGATATAGCAGCAATTGCTGCTCAACGTGCTATTGAAAATGCTGGCATATCACCTGAAGATATTGATTTGATAATAGTGGGCCACAATTATGGTGATATAGCTTCAGGAGACAGGCATACAGACGAAGTGCCAAGCATAGCGTCAAGAGTTAAGGATAAATTAGGTATAAAAAAACCGTGGGCCATAGGTTTTGACCTGCTTTATGGGTGTCCTGGCTGGATACAATCCATGATAACTGCAGATTTATACATGAAAGGAGGTATGGCAAAAAAAGCGCTTGTTATTGGCTCTGAAACTTTATCCAGAATAAGCGACCCTCACGATAGAGATTCGATGATTTATGCAGATGGTGCAGGAGCAACAGTTTTAAGCAACGAGGAAGCGGATGAGCCTGAAGGGATACTTTCATATTTGTCAAGGACAGACACAGACGGGCAAACGTATTACCTGTGGAATGGAAAATCATTTAACGAAAATTTCGAAGGCGACAACTTTTTTATCAAAATGAAAGGAAGAAAAGTCTATGAATATGCAATTACTAATGTTCCTGCGCTTATAAAAAAGTTGCTTGACGAAAATAATATGGATATTGACCAAATCAGCAAAATTTTGATACATCAGGCGAATGAAAAAATGGACATTGCGATTGGTCAAAGGCTGTTTAAATTATATGGTAAAAAAATGCCGCCAGATATCATGCCGATAACAATTAATTGGCTAGGTAACAGCTCAGTAGCAACAATCCCAACAATGTTAGATTTAATTATGAGAGGAAAAATGCCAGGACATGAAATAAATCGCGGAGATTATATTATATTTGCATCAATAGGAGCTGGTATGAATATAAACGCAATTTTATACAAACATTAAAAAGCTGTGACAATGGCTAAAAACACCAAAAAGGTTAAGCAAAATAATCCAATTAAAGTTGACGCTGCTCTTGGGAAAAAGAATTTCTACATTTTAGGAATAAGCGTAATTCTTGTTATTTTAGGTTTTGCATTAATGGCTGGTGGCGGTAGTAAAGACCCGAATGTCTTTTCATGGGCAATTTTTAGCACTCGCAGAATAATTATTGCTCCGCTTACTGTAATTGTTGGATTTGCTATTGGCATATACGGAATCCTGTACAATTCTAAATAATTATGCCAGGGAAAGTTCTATTAATTTACACTGGCGGAACAATCGGGATGGTTGATGACCCAGAAAGTGGTAGTCTTAAAGCAATAAATTTTAAGGACCTGATAAATTTTATTCCGGATTTAAAGAGGCTTAAAATAGAGATAGATACGTATGCTTTTGAAAAACCTATAGATTCATCAAATGCTGACGACCGTTTCTGGATAAAAATCGTCGAGATAATAAAGCAAAATTACTTCTCATACGATGGTTTTGTTATCCTGCATGGCACAGATACTATGGCGTATACTGGGTCAGCATTGAGTTTTATGATTTCGAATTTGAGCAAACCAATAATTTTGACAGGTGCGCAATTGCCGTTAGGAACATTAAGAACAGACGGTCGAGAAAATCTTATTTCTGCTATCGAAATAGCCTCAGCTAAGAGGAAAGACGGACGAGCCTGGGTACCTGAAGTGGCGATTTATTTTGAAAACAAACTTTACCGTGCAAATAGGACCCACAAGTACAATGCTGAATATTTTGATGCTTTTGAGAGTCCTAATTATCCTCCTTTAGCAGAAGCAGGCATACATATTTACTATAACGAAAAAGTTATAAATTACTCAAATACTGAAGAAATCGTAAATTTTAACACTCAATTAGACCGCAATGTGGCAGTATTAAAGCTTTTTCCAGGAATAAACGAAAATGTTGTCGAGCAAATTTTAAACATTGATGGACTTAGAGGTATCGTTTTAGAAACTTACGGAACAGGTAACGCTCCTACGTATAAATGGTTTTTAAACAAACTAAAAGCAGCTATCGATAAAAACATTATTATTTACAATGTTACACAATGCAATGCAGGTAGAGTAGAGCTGGGACGTTACGAAACAAGCAAATATCTGCGCGACCTTGGTGTTGTTAGCGGTTATGATATTACATTCGAAGCAGCTATAACTAAACTTATGTTCCTTCTGGGTCAAGAACTAAGTTTTGAACAAATACGCCATTACTTAGAATCGAATATCGCCGGGGAAATAAGCAAAAATTAGACATCTAAAATCACCTTTGCAATTTCAATCATTTTTGGGTCGCCAGTGTACTTACCGCGATCGTCAGAAAGCTTAACAGTATTAATCCAGCCACGGTCTTTTGGCTTTGCTGCAATCATTTTTATGACAATATTAAGCGGCTCCACGCCAACGTCGTTTGTTAAATTAGTGCCTATACCAAAGGAAATACCGATTTTGCCACGTGCGTACTCGACTATTTCTTTTACTCGCTCAGGGTTAAGTGAATCTGAAAAGATAATAGTTTTTGTAAGCGGGTTTATTCTAAGTTTTTGATAATGCTCTATAGCCATTTTTGTAAATTTAATTGGGTCGCCACTATCCTGGCGTACGCCGTCGAAGAGTTTAGCAAGTTTCATGTTAAAAGCCCGGAAGAAAACTTTACTCGTGAATGTATCGGCCAAAGCAATTCCCAGGCTACCATTGAAAATAGCAGCCCAATTCTCAAGAGCTATTTCGTTAGCCATGTTAAAACCGTATTTTGCAGCGTGGAACATAAACCATTCGTGCGCCTGTGTGCCGATTGGTGTAAGATTATATTTAAATGCCAGATAAACATTACTGGTCCCAACGAAGGCTGGTTTGCCATAGGTTGATAGTATTCGTACAACACGGTCATGATTTTCGAGGGAATAACGGCGGCGCGTACCAAAGTCGGCATAACGTATTCCAAGGTTATTGTAAAAATCAGCTTTTTGTTTAACAACTTGCTCGATTTTTTCGACATGCCATGTTTGAGCGTTTATTTGTTTGAAATATAATTCAGAAATCAAAGCCATAAGAGGTACTTCCCAGAGGATTGTACGGTACCAATAACCTTCAATTTCGACAAATAAATCGCCACCATCCTGCCAGACTTTAACTTCAGATGGGTCGTAACGGTAACCGGCCAAATAATCAAAATAGGTTGGTGGTAGATAATAACACTTTTGCTGGAAAAATTCTTTTTCGTCGGGTGTTAACTTCAAATCTGCCAATTGATCTATGTGTTTTCGCAGAAGTTTGGCAAAACCTGAAGGGAATTTTGTTTTTCCACGATTGATGAACTGGTATTTAACTTTAGCATAAGGATAAAGCTCCATTACTGCGTGTTGCATGGTAAACTTATACAGGTCATTATCGATAATAGAATGGATTATCATGGCTAATTTGTTTTTGTTTAACACAAATTTACTAAGGCTAAGACAGAAAGCAAAGCTATTTTTGGAATAAATAAAAAATGTTATGTTTGGGGAAAAATTTAATTATGGAGCAAGAAGGTAAAAATAAACGATTCGTACTGAAACACTTTGATTTGTTAGAGAATATCTCGATGTTGCTGTTTGCATTAGGTGTTTTTTTAGTAACCAAAAGCGCTAAGTACTCTCAATACTTGATGTGGTTTGGTGGAATTTTGTTATCGCTAATATACATTTTGAAATCGTTAGAAAGGCCAGAAAATAACGACTTTTTCGATTATATAATCTTGAAATTTGCATGGCTTGGGTTGGTCATAGCGATTTTTGGGATTATAGGGAAAGTTTTAATATTAGAAAAAGCCAACCTACTGCTGTGGATAGCATTTTTAAGTATGTTAATCGGTTTTGCAGGAGGTTTGCAAAGACGGTTCGAAAAAAGGGAAATTTTCGAAAAAAGGGATTATTGGCGGTTAGCTATAGTTATGGTTATAACTGTTCTGTTTGCTATTGTTTAAAAATTTATGATTATGGATGCAAATAAATTTAATCAAATCTTTGAACAGTGTATAAAGGATTATCACATTAAAGACGATGTAAATCAACAGTTTATCAACAAATATGCGGGTTTTGAAGGGCTTTTATACGAAAAATGCTGGATCGACAGTGTACAATGGCATTTAGAGGATATTATCCGTAAGCCTGACATTGAACCGGTTGAAGCTTTGAAAATAAAGCGTAGAATTGATGAACTTAACCAAAAACGGACAGATTTAGTCGAAAAAATAGACGATTATTTATACGAAAAATTTAAGGATATCGAACCAAAACCTGACGCAAGGCTAAATACTGAAACTCCAGGCTGGGCAATTGACAGATTATCTATTTTAAACCTGAAAATTTACCATTGGGCTGAGGAAGCTAACAGACTGGATGCCAGCGAAGAACACAGACAGAAGGCAAAAGAAAAACTAAACATTCTTTTACAACAACGGGAAGACCTGACTCTGGCAATAAACCAACTTTTCAAAGAACTCTCTGAAGGCAGGGCTATTGCACGGACATACAAGCAAATGAAGATGTACAACGACCCTGAACTTAATCCTGTACTGAGAAAATACAAATCTAAATTAGACTCAAAAAAGTGAAAAAAATTCTTGTTATTCGCTTTTCATCGCTTGGAGACGTAGCTATAGCTGTACATATTTTGCAAGCTTTAAAACAACAACACAATGACGTCGATGCCATTGTTTTAACAAAAGAAAAATTTAGGCCACTATTTGCTCCTTTAGGAGTAAAAATCGAAACTATAAGCAATCACGCCGGATTTTTTGAACTGATACGAAAATCTTTAAGCATAGAAAAAAAATACAAAATAGACTATGTGGCAGATTTGCATTCTGTCCAACGAAGCTGGCTAATTGACGCGTATTTTTGGCTTTTAGGCAAAAAAATTTCAATAATTGACAAAGGCAAAAAAGAGAAAAAACAACTCACACGCAAACGCAACAAAATTCTAAAAAAATTAAAGCACACAGCAGAGCGATACAGCGAAGTTTTCAAAAAAATAGACATCGACATCGACTTAAACAAATACCAGCCAAATTACGGTCTATTTAAGCAAAAAAAGGCATTAATCAGTCAAGATGAAAAAAAATTAATCGGATTTGCTCCGTTTGCTGCGCATAAATCCAAGGAATATCCTGTCTGGAAGACTGAACAAATTATTGGAGAATTAGACAAAACAGGTGATTACAAAATCTTGATTTTTGGCGGAGGAAAAAGGGAAAAACAAATTGCTGAGCAGTGGGAAAAAAAATTCGCTAATGTCGAAAGCTTAATAGGACGATTTGATTTAATAGACGAATTAGGCACTATTGCAGAATTGGATTTGATTGTTACGATGGATTCGGGTAATATGCACCTGGCATCACTCACAGGCACTAAAAACATTACTATCTGGGGAGGTACACATCCATATCTGGGGTTTACTCCATTTAAAAATTTCGACGAAAAGCTGGCAATACAGAAAAAACTATCGTGCAGGCCTTGTTCGGTGTTTGGGACTGACAAATGCTACAAAAAAAATTTCGAATG
>WFZV01000189.1 GCA_015489395.1 Bacteroidales bacterium | reverse complement strand
TGTATAAGAGACAGACATAAAACGTTAAAAATTAAAGCATAAAACCATGGAAATACCTGTCAAACAAGTAAAATTAAACCAGAATGCAACTAAAGCAAAAAACGTTTTTTCGTACGAACAAGCTTTTAAGGCTTCATTAGAATATTTTAATGGCGACGAATTAGCTGCCAGAGTCTGGGTTACGAAATACGCATTAAAAGATTCCTACGGAAATATTTACGAACTGACTCCGGATGATATGCACCATAGAATAGCCAGAGAAATTGCAAGAATTGAAAAAAAATATCCTAATCCTCTCAGCGAAGAACAAGTTTACCAATTACTCAAAAATTTTAAATACATCGTACCTCAAGGTAGCCCAATGGCAGGTATTGGCAACAATTACCAAATTGTATCCTTGTCCAATTGCTTTGTTATCGGAAATACTGCTGATTCTTACGGAGGAATTTTACGTACAGATGAAGAACAAGTTCAACTTATGAAACGCCGAGGAGGCGTAGGTCACGACCTTTCACACATACGTCCTAAAGGCTCACATGTAATGAACAGCGCTCTGACTTCCACAGGCGTTGTGCCTTTTATGGAACGATATTCAAATTCTACTCGTGAAGTTGCCCAGGACGGACGACGTGGCGCTTTGATGCTTACAATACACATAAAACACCCTGATGCTGAAGACTTTATCGATGCTAAAATGACCCCTGGAAAAATTACAGGAGCTAATGTATCTGTAAAAATCGATGATGAATTCATGAAAGCTGTTGTCGAAGACAAAGAATACATCCAGCAATATCCGATTGACAGTCCAAACCCAAAATTTACGAAAAAAATTAAAGCCCGCCAGCTCTGGAAAAAAATCATACATAACGCATGGAAAAGTGCTGAACCAGGCGTGCTTTTCTGGGATACTATTCTGAGAGAATCCGTTGCTGACAGTTACGCAGATTTAGGCTTTCGTACAGTGGCTACAAACCCCTGCGGCGAAATACCGCTTTGTCCTTACGACAGCTGCCGTCTGCTTTCGATAAATCTTTATAGTTACGTTGATAACCCATTTACTAAAAACGCAAAATTCAATTTCGACAAATTACGTCAGCATGTTCGTTATGCTCAAAGATTTATGGATGACATAGTTGATCTGGAAATTGAAAAAATCGACGCTATTCTGAAAAAAATCGACTCTGACCCTGAACCAGAAGACATAAAATTTGTTGAACGCCGTCTTTGGGAGAAAATTCGCGAAAAAGCTGTACAAGGTCGTCGTACAGGTATAGGCATCACTGCTGAAGGCGATATGTTAGCAGCTTTAGGCCTCACTTATGGTTCAGACGAAGCTATCGAATTCTCAGAACAGGTCCACAAAACCATAGCGCTGGAAGCTTACCGTGGGTCGGTTATCCTTGCACAGGAACGTGGTGCATTTCCTATTTATGACCCGGACAAAGAAAAAGACAATCCTTTCATAAACCGTATTAAACAGGCAGACCCGCAGCTTTATGAAGAAATGGTCAAACACGGACGCAGAAATATCTCCCTGCTTACTATAGCTCCCACTGGCTCCACAAGTATAATGACCCAGACAACCTCAGGTATAGAGCCTGTTTTTATGGTTTATTACAAACGCCGTAGAAAAGTAAATCCCAACGACCCTGATGTTAATATTACGTTTGTCGATGAGAACGGCGATGCCTGGGAAGAATACAATGTTTTTCACCACAAATTCCTTACATGGCTTGAAGTTAACGGTTATGATGTCGAAAAAGTAAAACGCATGAAAGACGAAGAAATTGAACAATTGGTCAAAAAATCGCCGTATTACAAAGCTACGTCTAAAGATGTCGATTGGGTCAAAAAAGTCGTCATGCAAGGCCGTATCCAGAAATGGATAGACCATTCCATCAGCGTTACAATAAATCTGCCCGAAGATGTTAGCGAAGATTTAGTCGATAAACTTTACGTCACAGCCTGGAAAGAAGGTTGTAAAGGACTTACAATTTATCGTGAAGGCTCGCGAGAAGGCGTTCTGGTCTCAGCTAAAAAAGACAGTAAAAAGCAGCAACAAAACGAAGAACACCCGCCCAAACGTCCACAAGTACTTGAAGCCGATGTCGTCAGATTTCTCAATGGCACAGAACACTGGATTGCATTTATCGGACTATACAACGGACGACCTTACGAGATTTTTACTGGTCTTGACGAACCAGAATATTTGCCAATACCGAAATTCGTCAAAAAAGGCTATATAATTAAAGTCCGCGACGAACAAGGCAATAAACGTTATGATTTTCAGTACGTCAACAAAGCAGGTTTTAGAGTTACCATAGAAGGACTTTCGTATAAATTTAACCCTGAGTTCTGGAATTATGCTAAGCTTATTTCCGGCGTCTTACGTCATGGTATGCCTATAATTAATGTTATTAACCTCGTCGAATCACTACACCTGGACAATGAGACCATAAATTCCTGGAAACGTGGTGTTGCCCGTGCTTTGAAACGTTATATACCTGATGGAACAAAGCCTCATAAAGGTGCAACCTGTCCAAATTGTGGTTCTACTAATTTGGTCTATCAAGAAGGTTGTCTGGTTTGTTTAGACTGTGGTTACTCGAAGTGTGAATAACCCCTGATGCATAGCTTCCCCTCTGCCCTCCCCAGTTGGGGAGGGATTTTTTGTTTTTTAATTTTCTCTGATTTAAATTTTCAAACCGCAACAAAATTCAGCAGTTTTATCGGCATCAATCGTACTAACCTAAAATATAATCATTAATTTTTACAGCTAAATTTGTCTAAAACAAAAGGAAAAGTAAAGACCAATCTATAATTTATTCGCAAATTTTCTAAGCTTTCAGCATTGAGCTGCTTAATAGCGACAATTTTAGTCGAGCAATGTCAAAATTGTCTTTTAACAATATCAAACAGCTTTTTAAAAAGTCTCTAAAAGTAAAATATACTTTACATTTTTAAAATCACAAAAAACTTTTTGTAAACAAAAACAAAACCGACCCTGCATCCAAAACGCTAAAAATCAACACAATACAAAGCTTATAGTTTTGTAAACAACAAAAAATTTACTTTTGTGTGTTAAATAAAGCCACACAACAAACTTTATTACAAACTCATTTAACCATACAACTATGAAAAAATTATTGATATTTTTTGCTCTCGTTTTTCTGTTGTCATGCAACAAACATGAAAGTCCAACAGCCAATAAGCCTTTTCCACAGCATGTTAACTATAAAGCCCGGCATATCAAGCCATCATTAACTCAAGAAGAATTAGACCAATTAGTGATAAATTACTACAAACAGTGGAAACAAATTTATTTAAAACAGTGTAAAGGAACTTATTATGTCGATTATACCGATGAAAACCCGAAAATAATGACTGTCTCCGAAGCCCATGGATATGGAATGATGATTTTTGCTTACATGGCTGGAGTAGAACCTAATGCAAAAGAAATATTTGACGGATTTTATAGATACTACAAAAACCATCCAAGTTTAATATGCGGAACTTTTATGGACTGGGAACAAAACCGTGCTTGTCAATCTGTCGGCGGCAGCTCAGCAACCGATGGCGATTTAGATATAGCTTTTGCCTTGCTTTTAGCTGATAAACAATGGGGGAGCAACGGTAAAATAAATTATCGCCAGGAAGCCCTGAAAATTATTAATGCTTTAAAAAACTGTGTCTTTTCCTCTGACGGCTATCCGCAATTAGGAGACTGGGTTAACGACAGCCAGGAGCCAATTTACATGACAGCAACAAGGTCATCTGACTGGATAATAGACCATTTCGAAGCATTTTACCGGGCAACCGGCGACAACTTCTGGAGACAAGCTATTTCCAAAATAATATCTTTAACCCAACAAATCCAGGAAAACTACAGTCCTACCACAGGTCTTATTCCTGACTTTATAATCTCTGCTTCGACTTCTCCAAAACCAGCTTATGCAAACTTTTTAGAATCAGATTTCGACGGACAATTATATTATAACGCGTGCCGTACTCCGTGGAGGCTTACAAGCGGACAACTATTTCTTGACGACTCACTGCTTTCATCTGAAATTGCTAAAATCAATTCATGGATAATCCAAAAAACTAACGGACAAGCATCACAAATTACTGCAGGATATTATTTAAACGGCAATAACATCCACCAATTCCAGGATATAGCGTTTACTGGTGGTTTTGCTGTGGCAGCTATGCTTTCCAATAATCAAAATTGGCTTGACTCGTGCTTCAACAGTCTAATGCAGCCTGATATAGGACTTTACGGCTATTATGCAAATACTCTGAGACTGCTTTACCTGCTTGTTCTGAGCGGAAATTATTGGTTGCCTTAAAATTTTAGGTTAAATTTTCATTGATTTTCATGGTTAAATAACTATAAATGAAACACAAAAAGAACATAAATCGAACTTTTTGGGGCAACATTACAGCCAAATACAAAGAGTTCCGGCGAAGGCAACGTGCTGCAAAAATCTATCTTACAAAAGAAAAACCTTTTCCGGGCGATTATTATTCGCTCAAAGCTTTCGACTATTACCGAACAATCTTTATCCATATTCCGCGAACTGCAGGAGTTTCCATCGCAAAAGCGCTATTTGGAAATTTAGCAGGAGGACATCTCACTTACAAAGCGTATGAAAAAATTTTCTCTAACTGGACCATGAAAAAATACTTTATTTTCAGCTTTGTTCGTCATCCATACACTCGGCTTTGTTCGGCTTTTAGTTTTCTCAAAGCTGGAGGTATGAACGATTTTGACAAAGAATTTAGCCAAAAATACTTAAAAAACTTTGAGTCATTAGATGATTTCGTCCTTAACTTTCTTAATTCCAAAACCATCTACTCATATCCGCATTTTACACCCCAGTACGAGTTTTTGATAAACAGTCAAAATCAAATCCAAATCGACTTTATCGGAAAATTCGAAAACCTTCAACAAGACTTTGAATACGTTACCCGCAAACTGAAAATAAAAACCCAGCTGCCTCATTTAAACAAATCCCGACATCTGAACTGTGAGCTTACAGCTCAAGCAAAAGATAAAATCTATCAAATATATCGGCAGGATTTTGAAATTTTCGATTATCAGCCTTAATCCAAACGCAGTTTTTAAACATAATCCTAAATCAGCCGAAAGCAGGCAATTTTATTTTTTTAAAAGATAGTTAAATATCATATTCGTATTTTTGTAAACAAAAATCTTGAGTATTTGGCCACAGCAATTAAAATAGAAAACTTATCCAAACGTTATCGATTAGGCGTTGTCAGCGCACACACTCTCAAAGACGATTTACACCGACTCTGGTGGAAAATTAAAGGCAAGGGCGATCCCCTACTTAAAATCGATCAGGAAAATCGCCTTGACGACTCATCCAATAAAGGCTATGTATGGGCATTACGTGACATAAATTTAGAAATTGAACAAGGAGAAGTCCTGGGCATAATCGGTAAAAACGGGGCAGGAAAATCAACTTTGCTAAAAATACTTTCACGTATTACAACCCCCACAACAGGAATAGTAAGAATACGCGGACGCTTGAGCAGCTTACTGGAAGTTGGTACCGGCTTTCATCCTGAACTAACAGGCCGCGAAAACATCTATCTCAATGGCACAATCCTGGGTATGACACGAAAAGAAATCGATCGAAAATTCGATGACATCGTAAATTTTGCTGGAATCGCCAAATACATAGACACACCTGTGAAACGCTACAGCTCAGGCATGTATGTGCGCCTTGGCTTTGCCGTCGCTGCATTCCTGGAGCCAGACATTCTGGTAGTTGACGAGGTGCTGGCCGTAGGTGACGCCGAGTTCCAAAAACGAGCTATAGGCAAAATGCAGGAAGTGAGCCGCGGCGAAGGAAGAACGGTGCTGTTCGTCAGCCATAATATGGCGAGTATTCAGAAGCTTTGCACACGAGCTATACTGTTAGAAAAAGGTCAAATAAAATATTTAGGACCAGCTAAGCAAACAGTTGACAAGTATTTGCAATCTAATATTGAATCATTAGCAAAGGGTCAAAAAATATATACCGACAAAGACAAAAACAATTTAATTTACATGGAAAAGGTGGAACTACTCAATTCTGAGGATAAAATATCGGGTAGATTATTGTTCGGAGAGCCGTTCAAGGTAAAGTTAACAATAAAGAGCAAAGCTAATTTCCCTCAGATATTTCCATTAGTAGCTATAGACAATGTTGAGGGACGCAGAATAGTTACGACAATAAGCTCTGATAGTAAAATAGGTTACCCGTTCAAAAAAGGTGAAACTAAAGTTATTATTGCAGAATTTAGCTCATTATTCCTGCATCCAGGAAATTATAA
The DNA here is from genome assembly GCA_015489395.1 of Bacteroidales bacterium. Taxonomy (GTDB): domain Bacteria; phylum Bacteroidota; class Bacteroidia; order Bacteroidales; family S143-33; genus S143-33. The sequence continues at coordinate 34 of WFZV01000189.1, read as the reverse complement.
ATTAGTTTTAGCTATAAGAAGCGGCAGAAATAAC
>WFZV01000188.1 GCA_015489395.1 Bacteroidales bacterium | reverse complement strand
TTTAGTTTATTGCAAATAAAAAAGGAATTTTTTATTATAGCAAAAATTTAAACCTATCATTGAAAAAATATCAACCCGATATTATGAACTCTATACAATTTTTCTTTGACGGTAAAATACATACTGTTAATTTCGATAATTTACCACCTACCACCACTTTATTGAAATACATACGTTCTTTACCAGGTAGGCAAGGAGTAAAAGAAGGCTGCGCCGAAGGTGACTGTGGCGCTTGTACTGTAGTTATCGCTGAATTAAACAATAACAAACTGAAATACAGAGCAGTAAACTCCTGTTTGGTCCTGCTGCCATCTGTCCATGGCAAATGGGTTATCACTGTAGAAGACCTGGGACAACCCGAAAATCCGCATTTTATCCAAACAGCTTTCGTTCAAAACTTTGCAAGTCAATGCGGCTTTTGTACTCCGGGATTTGAAATGGCTCTTTACGCTTTAATCAAAGAAAATCCTAACCCTACTGACGAACAAATTAACGAAGCTGTCGAAGGTAACATCTGCCGTTGTACTGGTTACCGCCCAATTCGAGATGCAGCAGCTTCTCTTAGAGACGTCAAAAGCCGTGATATTGTTTCTGACTTAGAACCTACTGCCATTCAAGAACTTAGCAAAATTAAAAATTCTGAACCTTTAGTCCTGAAACACAAAGACTTTACTTACCTGATTCCATTTACTATCCAACAAGCTGTTGATTTAAGGCTTAAATACCCTGAAGCAACGATTATAAACGGCTCGACAGACATTGCTCTGAGAATTACCAAAAACAAAGAAAATATACACACAATCATTGATTTAGACCATATAAAAGAAATTCAATACATCAAACACGAGCAAAACACTTTAGAAATCGGCGCAGGAACACGTATCCAGGACATCAAAGACTTCGTCAAAGACGTTTTCCCCGAATTCTACGAATTACTTAAGGTTTTTGGTGCTAAACAAATACGTAACCGCGCTACAATCGCCGGTAACATTGCTACTTCTTCACCTATCGGCGACCTAATCCCGCCTCTTTTCGCCATGAATGCTACTCTGGAACTGACAGGAAAAAACAAACGCACTATTCCCATCGAAAAATTCATCACAGGTTACAGAAAAAACGACCTTAAAAACGACGAAATCATCACAAAGGTCATTATTCCGCTCAATAGCGACTATAAATACAAATTTTACAAAGTCTCCAAACGAACCCATCTGGACATTACAACTGTTAGTTTAGCTGCTGCCGTTAAAATCCACGATAATATTATTACTGACATAAGGCTGGTTTACGGCGGCATGGCAGAAGTAGTCAAACATGCACAACAAGCTGAAAACTTTCTTATTAACAAACAAATAAACGAGCAAAACTTCTTGCAAGCAGCCAATATCGCTGCCAACGAATTCACCCCTATTTCAGACGCCAGAGCTGACGCTCAGGCTCGTACTATTCTGGCTCGTAACCTTATCATTAAACTTTACAATGATTTAATCAATCAGCTTTAATCAAAAAACACAAAAAAATGAAAACAGCATATCACCAAAGCGCTATACTCCACGCTACAGGCAAAGCCACCTTTATCGACGACATACCTAAATTCCCTCAAGAACTCCACGGCCACGTGGTCTATAGCCCTGTGGCCCACGGTATCCTGAAAAGCTTTGACCTTTCACAAGCACTTAAAGTTCCAGGAGTTATTACAATTCTCTCACACAAAGACATCCCTGGAAGCAAAAAAATCGGCGCCGTTACTCTGGACGAACCTGTTCTGGTACAGGACGAAATTAGCTATATCGGACAACCTCTGTTCCTCATTGCTGCTGAAAACGAACAAGCTGCACTGCAAGCTCAAAAACTTATCAAATACGAAATACAAGAACTGGAACCTATCGTCACCATCGAACAATCCATGCAAAAAGACTGGAAATTAGAACCAACGCGAAAAATCGAACGCGGTGACCTGGAAAAAGGCTTTAAAAATAGCGATTACATCATCGAAGGAACTTTTCGCAATGGCGCTCAAGAACATTGGTACCTTGAAACTCAAATTGCAATTGCCCTGCCAGGCGAATTAAACGAAATGAAAATCCTTAGCTCCACTCAAAATCCAACAGAAATACAGGCACTTGTAGCTGAAGTCCTGGGAATCAATTTCCACGAAGTAGAAGTCGAAACACGTCGACTGGGTGGCGGATTCGGCGGTAAGGAAACACAAGCCGCTTACACCGCTGTCTGGGCAGCTTTATTGGCCTGGCATACCAAAAGACCTGTGCGCATGCGGTTAGAACGTAAAGACGACCAGTTAATCACAGGCAAAAGACATCCTTTCTTTAACAAATATAAAGTCGGCTTTGACAAAAACGGCAAAATTATCGCTGCCGACATCGAACTCAACGGAAACGCCGGTGCCTTTGCAGACCTTTCTATGGCTATTTTAGAACGTGCTATGCTTCACGCTGAAAACGCATACTATATTCCAAACATCCGCATCCGCGGAACTATGTGGCGTACAAACCTGCCTCCCAACACAGCTTTCCGTGGCTTTGGTGGCCCTCAAGGCATAGCAAATATCGAAAATATCGTCCAGCGTATAGCCCATTTCTTACGGTTAGACCCTGCTATGGTTCGAAAAATCAATTTTTACGACGACCAGCACAATATTACTCCTTACGGCCAAAAAGTCGAAAACAACCGTCTGCATATTATCTTTGACAAATTGACTAAAAAAGCAAATTATTTCGAACGTCGCCAAAAAGTCATAGAATTTAACAAAACCCACAAATACGTCAAACGAGGCATTGCCCTTGTCCCGGTTAAATTCGGCATTTCTTTTACAGCATCGTTCCTCAACCAGGCCGGTGCTTTAGTACTGATTTATACCGATGGCTCTGTACAGGTAAATCACGGCGGTATTGAAATGGGACAGGGACTTTACACAAAAATCCGTCAAATCGCTGCTGCCGAACTGGGTGTTTCCTACGATAAAATAAAAATCACCCCAACAACGACAGGAAAAGTACCTAATACCCCGCCAACAGCAGCCTCAACCGGTAGCGACCTCAATGGCATGGCAGTGAAAGATGCTATCGACAAACTGAAAAAACGTATTTCTACTGCACTTGCAGATTACTTCAACGAACAAGACCCAAAAATCACAAGTAAACCAGAAGATTTCGTTTTCGAAAATGACTTAATTTACGATGCCCAACACCCTGAACGAAAAATAAGCTTTTCTGAAGCAGCTAAATTAATGCACCTGTTGCGCGTAAGCCTCAGTGCTACAGGCTATTACAGAACACCTGGAGTATATTTCGACCGCGAAAAAGGACAGGGACATCCGTTTTATTACTTTGCTTTTGGCATGGGTATTACTGAACTTGAACTTGACCTGCTCACGGGTAAAGTAAAACTGCTTAGAGCCGACATACTCCACGATGCTGGCGACAGTCTAAATCCTCAAATCGACATCGGGCAAATCGAAGGTGCTTATATCCAATCAGTTGGATGGATGCTTATGGAAGATTGCAGGTATACAGAAAAAGGACGACTGCTTAACGATTCGCCAGGGACTTACAAAATGCCAGTTATCACAGACATTCCGCCTGTTTTCAATGTCGAACTCTTGCAAGGCTATCCGCAACCAGGTACTATTCGAAAAAGTAAAGCTATCGGCGAACCTCCATACATTCACGGCATTTCTGCCTGGTTGGCTGTTAAAGACATTTTAGCAGAATTGGACGACTTTAAATCCGATCCGGATTTAGATATCCCTGCTACTCATGATAAGATTGTTTTGGCTGTAAACAAAAAGCTTTTTGTATGAAAAATTTTTCGCATAGCTTTATACCTAAAGCTCTTGAACAGTTTAAAACAGATTCAGTTCGTTACAACAAAGCTATCACTATTTACATTATTCTTCTAACAGGTCTTATTGGCTCTATCGTTTATTTATTAATGCTATTAGTGTTTGGTTTGGATTTATTCCTAAAACCCACGCTCGTAAGCTTCATTATTTCAGACATTTTAATCATAATCACGATTTTTATTTCTATATTGTTATTGCTTAAAGGTAAATTAGAAGCTGCAGGTAATTTCTCTGTTACAGCTATACTTCTAAATATAACCATTTTAGCTTTTATTCGGGTGATTAAAGGTTTTGGTATTCCGTCAATTTTTGTTGATACATATTTTTTTATGATTATTTTCTTTGGCTTCGCAATGATTTTCTCTACGAAAT
>WFZV01000187.1 GCA_015489395.1 Bacteroidales bacterium | reverse complement strand
ATTTTACTCTGGAACACCACGATTAATTCTGATTTATCTTATAATTTTGTCAAAATTACGGACAAACGTTTTACACTTTATTTGTTTTCCTCATCGAATTTAACCATTAATAGCTTTTTAAATTATTTATCCCACCGCAACCCTGAGCTTAAATACATAGTAACTGATAAGCCAAAAGTTTTTAAACAGTTAAAAAAGAACATAGTCGTTATCAGATTTAAAATTAACGATACAAATGCTTATAAAGCAGAATTTAACAAAACTCGCTTAATATTCGCATTTCAAGATTTGCCAGAGTCATGGCCGGCTTTAAAAAGGCTCCAAAACTATAAAATTGAAAATTTTAAAATATTCATTAATCCATATAGTACGGCTTGTGATTTCGTACAATTTATTGACAGTTTGCATCGACAAATAAATTTTAAACAAATTTTCACTAATAATCTTCTGACTTTAAAAACTATAACGAATAAAAAATTTCATTACAACAATCTTACAGACAGGAATTTAGACCATAAGCTAATTTATCAGATTGAATCAGGCGAAAAAATTTTTGTATATCTAAAAAAGCCAACTTTCACACTTAACAACATAAAAATAAAGCAGTTAAGACATTTCTTCAAAGGGCAGAATATTTATGAAGACGAATTTTCTTTGATTATTTTTTCTAAATACTTAACTGACCCAAAATTTGTCAAAACAACCCGTAGCTTTGCAAAAAAATTTAAATTTCAGATCATATACAGCAACAAATCAAAAGTTTTACAACATATCCTTGATACATCAAAGGTCAAAATCGTACAATTTGACAAACTCACAGGTAAAATAAAAAGTCTAAAATATACCTTAGATAAAATTCCATGCGGTTATATTTATTTCATCTCCACTACAGATACAAACGGACTGTTGAACTTGCTCAATCTCTATTTAAAATTATACACTAAATTTAATCTGTCAGATAAGGGTTACCTTTACATATCTCCGTATTTATATGATTCGACATTAGATAGAAAAGTAGAAAATTTATACAGGCAATATAAATTTGATTATATCTACACGACAAAAGTACCAACTATTAAGTTTTATTTATCAGGAGATACCTCAGCATCAAAAGCAAAAATTCTATGGTTTCCATATTATCTATCGCAATTTAACAAAAAAGTAAATACAAACTTTGTTTCAAAACTGCAAAATGTAAAAATTAAGTTATTCTCAGGAGAAGCTTTAGTTGTTTATTTTAATGACCCAGTGGATACAATATTTCTTCCATATAAAAAAATAAAGCAACTTTTAGAAGGTCCTTTAATAAAAAAATTCGAAACCAATACTGGCATTATCTTTTACTCTTCGTTTTTAGACACTAATAACATAAAAACATTCAAAAAAATTATTGGTACAGATACCAGCAAACACATATTTACTAATAACGTGCTATTTTTAAGAAACATTCTTAATTATCCCGAGGATAAAGTTTCGTGGTTACCTAAAAAGTGCATTTTACCGACATGTGCTATAAACACAGGCTTACAAAAAAAGCTTTCTGATATTCGAATAAAAATCATTTTAGACAGTGCGTTAATTATTTATTTTCGAGACCCAACAGATTCAGTTTTTCCTGACGAGCGGGAACTTAAAGAAGCTTTCAAATTCTTGAATTTCGTGGATTTCAAAAAGGGCATAATAATAAAAAGCTATGAAGGTCACTAATTTAGTGTTTTTTAATTGACTTATAACAATGTTTTATTTTAATAAATAGTAACTTTGAACAAACTAACAAACAATAAAAATTTGGTATATGGGACTTAATCTTGTTCAAAAAATCATTAAAAGCCATCTTTTAGAGGGAGATATGACTCCCGGTAAGCCAATAGCTATTCGAATAGACCATACGCTTACGCAGGATGCTACTGGTACGATGGCTTACTTACATTTTGAGGCTATTGGGCTTCCAAAAGTACAAACAGAATTATCTGTGTCTTATGTTGACCACAATACTTTGCAAGCTGGTGGTCCTGAAAATGCAAATGACCACTTGTTTTTACAAACAGTAGCAGCAAAATACGGTATTTATTTCAGTAAAGCCGGTAACGGTATTTGCCATCAGTTAAATGTTGAAAGATTTGCAATTCCTGGCAAAACTCTTTTAGGTTCAGACTCACACACTCCGACTTCTGGTGGTATAGGAGCTTTGGCTATTGGAGCCGGAGGCATGGACGTAGCTTTAGCTATGGCAGGTGAGCCTTTCTATTTAACCATGCCTAAAGTCGTAAAAGTCCATCTTACTGGTAGACTGCAGCCTTTTGTTGCAGCAAAAGATATTATTTTAGAACTTTTACGCCGTCTTTCGGTTAAAGGCGGATTAGGAAAAATTTTCGAATATGGAGGTCCTGGCGTAAAATCTTTAACTGTTCCGCAGCGTGCTACTATTACGAACATGGGAGCTGAATTAGGTGCAACTACTTCTATTTTCCCGAGCGACGAGCAGACCTATTTCTACATGAAAGCACAAGGTCGCGAGGCTCAATGGAGACCACTGGAAGCAGACCCAGACGCAGAATACGACGAAGTTATTGAAATAAATTTAGACGAATTAGAACCTTTAATCGCACTACCCCACTCGCCCGACAATGTAAAAAAAGTTAGTGAAGTCGAAGGCACAAAAGTCCACCAGGTTGCCATTGGTTCGTGTACAAACTCGTCTTATCAGGATTTGATGACTGTTGCAAAAATGTTTGAATATACAGGTAGAAAAGTTCATCCATTAGTCAGTGCAGCTATTTCGCCAGGTTCTAAGCAAGTTTTGCACATGATTACACGCGAAGGGGCCTATGACAGGCTGTTGGAAGCAGGATTTAGATTTTTAGAAAATGCATGCGGTCCGTGTATTGGTATGGGATTCGCTCCTCCTTCAAAGGGAGTTTCAGTACGTTCATTTAATAGAAACTTCTATGGACGTTCTGGCACAAAAGATGCTAATGTTTATTTAGCTTCTCCTGAAGTTTGTGCTGCAACAGCCATTACAGGAGTTATTACTGACCCACGTCATCTTGGAGTTGAGCCTATTCAAATTACTTTGCCAGAGAAATTCATTATCGACGATTCAATGATTATCGCTCCAGCTGCAGTACCTGATGAAGTTGAAGTTATCAAAGGTCCAACGATTAATTATGTTGGATATAAAGACCCATTGGAAGATAAAATTACAGCAGAAGTTTTGCTTAAAGTGGGAGATAACATCACCACTGACCATATTATGCCTGCTGGCGCCAAGATTTTACCTCTTCGTTCTAATATTCCTGCGATTTCCAAGTTTGTTTATTACGTTGTAGATGAAACTTTCGCTGATCGTGCATTGAAAGCCAAAGAAGAAAAAGGTGGCGGTGTTATTGTTGGTGGTGAAAACTATGGACAGGGATCTTCTCGCGAACATGCGGCCATAGCTCCTATGTATTTAGGTATTAAAGCTATTTTGGCTAAATCTTATGCTCGTATCCACCACGCTAATCTTATCAACTTCGGCATTTTACCTTTGTTATTCGTTAATCCTGAAGATTACGACAAAATCGAACAGGGTGATGATATTGAGTTAGATACAACCAATTTTGCACCTGGCGAGGATAATATTTTAACAGTTAAAGTTAAAAATAAAAACATCGAAATTCCTGTTAAACATGGTCTTAACCAGCGTCAGGTAGATATTATTAAAGCTGGAGGAATTTTACGTTATGTAAAACAAAAATTTGAAGCTAAAAAGAAATAAAAATCATAGAATTTAAGCGAATTAAATAGTATTTTAAAACCAAATTAAAAAACCCAAAATCATGGCACAATACAAATGGCACAAAGTACCGGCTGATGGTCAAAAAATTACTTTAGACCCATATCACAATCTTTCTGTTCCCGATAACCCTATAATTCCATACATCGTAGGAGATGGGATTGGCGTAGATATTACACCAGCAATGATAAAAGTTGTTGATGCTGCAGTTGAAAAGGCATATAATGGCAAACGCAAAATTTACTGGATGGAAGTATTAGCCGGAAGTAAAGCCTATCATCAAACAGGCGAATTTATCCCACAGGAATCATTAGACATACTACGCGAATACGTTGTATCTATCAAAGGTCCGCTTACAACTCCAGTTGGAGGCGGCATACGCTCTTTGAACGTTACAATCCGTCAGGAGCTTGACCTTTATTCGTGTGTTAGACCTGTTAAATGGTACGGTCAAGGATCGCCCATTAAAAGGCCCGAATTAGTTAACTATTACATTTGGCGTGAAAACACTGACGATATCTACATTGGCGTTGAATGGCCCAAAGACAGCAATGAAGTGCTTAAATTAATTAGTTTCTTACGCAATGAATTAAATGTTGATCCCAAAAAACTGCCTTTTGACTCGTCAATAACCATTAAACCTACTTCTGAATATAAGTCCAAACGCCATATTCGTAAGGCTTATCGATGGACTTTAGAAAATTTGGGTAAATTCGCTACAGAAGAAAAACCTTTAGTCACGGTTACTTTAGTTCACAAAGGCAATATTCAGAAATTTACAGAAGGATTTTTCTTTAAATATGGTTACGAAGTAGCTCAAGAACCTGAATTTAGAGATAAAATTATCACTGAGCAAGACTTCTGGCATAAATACGACGGCGACTATCAAAAAGCGTATACCGACGGATTCAGAATTTTGCTTAACGACCGTATTGCAGACAATATCTTCCAGCAGTTGCTCACAAGAACTGGAGATTATAGCGTTTTAATTGCACAAAATCTCAACGGCGACTATCTTTCTGACGCTGCTGCAGGGTTAATTGGCGGACTTGGTATGGCTCCTGGTTCGAATATTGGCGATGGTTTGGCTGTGTTTGAAGCTACACACGGCACAGCTCCTAAATATGCTGGTCAGGACAAAGTCAACCCTGGCTCATTGATTTTGTCCGCTGCATTTATGCTCGAATATTTAGGCTGGGTTGAAGCTGCTGAAAAAATCCACGTTGGAGTTACAAAAACTCTGGCAGACGGAATCGGAACTTATGACTTAGTCCGCGAATGGAAAAAAGAAGGTCGCACAGAAGTTACAGAAGTTTCTACATCTAAATTCGCACAGGCAATTATCGAACACATGTAAAAACCACGAAAATCTCTTAGAATTTTCGTTTCAGACAATTACAAAATCATGCAACAAAATAGCGGCTGGCTTGGCCAGCCGCTATTTTTGTTTACTGATACGAAAAACGCCCCATTATAGGATAATGATCACTGTACTTTAGTTTTAACCGTAAAAAATCTACTAAAACAAAATAATCCGGCGAGTAAAAAATATAATCTATTCGCAAAAATGGTAGATAATGCGCATAAGTACCACCAAAACCTTTCCCCATTACAGTAAAAGCATCTTTCAAACGGCGAGAAATACTCGAATAAGTATAAGAAACAGGCAAATCATTAAAATCACCACTCAAAATTACAGGCAATTTCGTAGTATCCAGCAACTTACAAAGCTTTTTAACCTGGACTTGACGACCACGATAACCTAAAGTTAACTTCTTCAAAATAGACTTTATCCTGTCATTGTTAAATTTCAAACTATCAAAAGCATTGTACTCAGTATAACCAAAATGCACAGAACGAAAATGTACATTAATAAGCCTGAAAGTCTGTCCTGAATACCTAATATCAGCAAACAGTGCAAAACTCTGCCCTTTGAGCGATAAAACACCTGAATTTACTATCGGATACCTGGAGAAAACGGCCAGACCATACGAATAATTTTTATTCCTGACAGATATGCGATGATAAGCATACAATTTTTTGAACTTATTTAATGAATGGATTTTACTATTATCCAAAAACTCCTGAAAACAAACAAAATCTGGATTTTGTTGCTCTACTGCCTGATAAATATCTTTTAATGTATACGATCTGCCATGCCAAAAATAGACATTAAAATACCGTACATTATACGACAAAACTGAAAAACTCTGCGGAAAAACCCTGGTTTGATTCGAATAATGAAAAGTCCTTTTTAAATAACCGTACCCCAACAAAATAAACACCAGAGAATAAAGAAAATATTTTCTGCGCAAATAAATCCAAAGAACTACAAAACCTAAATTCAAAAGCAAAATAACAGGATAATTTAAACCAAAAATCTGTGGCAAAGTAACAATCCGCGGACTAATAAAATCTGCGCTATATGCAACTAATAAAGCAAAAATCGCAAACCAATTCAAATACAACAACAAATCGTGAAAAACAGGATACTTTTTCGATTTATGTCTCATAAATTCTGCTTTTCATCTTTCTGATGCGAAATATCGCCTATTTCCGGGATATGCACAACTTCAATTCCAGCACGACGCAGAAGCTCAAGACCTTCGGTGTTGCGATATAATTCTTTAAACACCACCCGTTTTATTCCTGCTTGAATAATGAGCTTTGAACATTCAGGACAAGGAGAAGTCGTAACATACAAAGTTGCCCCATAACTGCTGTTGTTCGACTTAGCCACTTTTGTTATAGCATTGGCTTCTGCATGCAAGACATACCATTTTGTATAACCTTCATCATCTTCGCAAATATTTTCAAAACCTGCAGGCGTTCCATTATAACCGTCGGAGATAATCATCTGGTCTTTGACTAATAAAGCTCCTACTTTTCGGCGCTTACAATATGAATTTTGCGCCCAGATTTCAGCCATTGCAAGATAGCGGCGGTCTAAAATTTCTTGTTTTGTCATAGCAAAAAATTTTTTACCAATATAAATACAAAATTATAAATGGCACTGCAACCAGGGTACTATCAAACCTATCAAGTAATCCACCGTGGCCAGGCATGATTTTACCACTGTCTTTTATTCCTACTTGCCGTTTAAACATGCTTTCTATCAAATCACCTATAGTGCCACAAATTATTATTATCAACCAAAAGGCAAGAGCGTCCTTGAACGAAAAAAACTCAAAGAAATAAGCTATCAACAAAGCCACAATCAAATTTGACAAAGCACCACCAACAAAGCCTTCAATAGTCTTATTTGGCGAAATACGCTTAAACAAACTGTGTTTTCCAAAAAACTTTCCTGCGAAATAAGCCCCAATATCAGTAGCCCAAATTAATACAAAAAACACTAAAATCAGCTTAATATCAAACACATATCCCAACTTTCCCTCGAACACTAAAAAATTCAAAAAGCTAAATGGCACTGCAATATAAAACAGCCCCAACAATAAAAATGCAAGATTTTCCATTGGTGTAGGCGAAGCCCTAAATAGCTCTACGATAAAGGCTAAAAACACTCCAGCAATTACCAAAAGCAAAAAATTATAGCTCATCGCATTTTGGGCAATAAAAAACAACTCCACGAAAATCAATAAACCTAACAGATACAAAGCAGATGGTAAGGGCTGGTAGCCCCGCAACCTGGCAAACCCTAAAAACTCATGGAGCTGAACAAGCATAAACAGCGAAAAAACTAACAGAAACGTCCATTGGTTTACGAGACCTAAAAGAAAAACTATAAAAAAAACAGCTGCAGAAAAAACGCGTTTTTTAAGACTCATTCTCTGACTGGCTTAAAATTTTAAGTGCTTGTTGTACCTGGTCTTCGTCCACATAAAGTTCGTAACCGCCAATGAGAAACATGCTGTCCTTTAAGGTCACTATCGAGGCATCAATGCCGTTTTCTGTCAATTTCATTTGGTCAACCTGGGCATCAATCAAAGAATTGTATGTACGGATTTTTATCCATTTTTTGTGCAAATTAAGCAGTTGAATAGCCTTTGTCTTATCTTTTTCTGGCACATAAAGCTTGAACTTACCTGTTTTTTGGCAAATAACAGCAGGTATGCCATTATTTGCAAGTAATTCTTCGCGGATTTCAGCTTTATGGCGTTTTTCGTACTCTGCTATTGCAGCCCAACCGCGCAACTGTTCTAAAATTGCTTTAGCTTTTTGTGCATCTTTTTCTTCGACAAGCAGGTAAACCTCTTGCAATTTGTAATTTGCATCTTTTCGTTTCAAAACCATGCTGTCGATTTGATGTTCTGCTAAAATGTCTAATCTATAGGCTATTTGGCGTACGTGATGACACACTGAAACCACTTTCCAGCCCTGTATATTGTATGGGTCAAGGTAGGGTTTAACTTTAGGCAAATCTTCGTTTTTTACATATAACTCGTAATTTTTATAAATAAATCGCGGGTCTGTGCGTTCTTTGAAAATTGTTTGTATGCCTTTTTGTTCAATAAATCGTTGGTAATTCCTGATAGGTTTTTCCCTGATAAAAGAATTAATTTTTGTCAGTCCGTAGAATTCGTCGATTATAGCCAGAGCCTTCTTTTCGTATTCTTTTGGTACATAAACCTCTATTTCACCGATTAAAAAGAGGCTATCGCGATTATTAACGACAACTGCCTGTATACCCTGCTCTTCAAGAATTTCTTTTATGAATTCAGCTTGAAACAGATTATCAAATGTTTTAATTTTTATCCAGTTCATTTTATTGTGTTTTAAATTTGTTGTTTTATGTTAAAATTGAAGAAAAATATTTTTTCGACAGATTAATAGACAAATACGTACAATTGCCTTGCTCCGTGCATGCCGTAAATCAGAGTTTTTTCGATATCAGCGGTTTTACTTGGACCCGTTATAAAGCTTAAAAGCGACAGATCAAAATTATATTTTTTTAGCACATAATCAAGAGCCTGGTCGATATTTAAAAATAATTGAGACGAACGTGCAATAATTATTAATTCCGGCGAAAACACGTTGATTTGCCTGCTTCCAGGCTGCTTTGACGATACTACCACGCTACCTGTCCATGCAACCAATGCTTCACAGGTATTTAGGCCAACGTCTAAAGATTTAAAATGTTCTGGGTCATCGTAATATTTGATTTGGGCCTGTTGCAAAAGCTGTTTGATTTGAGGCGAAAAAGTCACAGGTGTTTTATAAGATTTTTCGCTAAAAAGCTGCTTTAGTTTTTCGGTTAAATCCTCCTGGTTTTGGCATATAAATGCTTTCCCTCCAACCTTTTCAAGTTCTTGTTTAAAAAGCAGCTTTAAGTCCAGGCTCGGGATATTGTAAATATCAGCATTTTCTGGCAAACGAGGCTGTTCAAGCTTATGGCGATTAACTTTTCGTATTTTTTTTATTAGAGAATCAAGCATTTGTTACATTGTTTACTTAAACAAAGATAAAATTTTTCGTCTGTTATGATGTTAAATTTTGATTTTTTATTACAAAAGGCCAATTCTTTGAAATCATTATTTAGTATTTAACAAGTATTTTACAAAACTTATTTTTAATTTTTGACAGATTAAAACTTAACTTTTTCAGCAAAAGATTAAACTTAGCTTTTTTAGATATAAAAAATTATCTTTGCATTCAAAATACTTAAAATTCCAAAAATGTATCGCACACATACATGTGGAGAGCTGCGTATAACCGATGTAGGCAAAAATGTCACATTAGCTGGTTGGGTTCAGCGAATCAGAGATTTAGGCAGTATGTTATTTATTGACTTAAGAGACCGGTATGGCATAACCCAATTATTTTTTGACAATAAAATTAATCCAGAGCTGCTGGAAAAGGCAAGAAAAATAGGACGCGAATATGTTTTACAAATACAAGGCACTGTCCGCGAACGAGAAAGTAAAAATCCTAAACTACCAACCGGTGATATCGAAGTCGTTGTCAATCAACTTAAAGTTTTAAATCCTTCAGACATTCCACCATTTCTCATCGAAGAAAAAACAGACGGAGGTGAGGAGCTATTGATGAAGTACCGTTATCTGGACTTGAGGCGCAAACCTCTGCAACAAGCCCTTTTGCTCAGGCATAAAATGGCTCGCGAAATACGAAACTTTCTGGACAGTCAAGGCTTTATTGAAATCGAAACTCCATTTTTAATCAAATCAACACCCGAAGGAGCGCGCGACTTTATTGTGCCGTCACGCCTGCATCCTGGCAATTTCTATGCCCTACCCCAATCACCGCAGCTTTTTAAACAGCTTTTAATGGTAGCAGGCTACGACAGGTACTATCAAATTGTAAAATGCTTTCGCGACGAGGACTTTCGCGCCGACCGTCAACCGGAATTCACACAAATCGACTGTGAATTATCATTCGTGGAGCAAAACGATATTTTACAGATATTCGAAAACCTTGCAAAACACTTGTTTAAAAGCATTTTAAACATCGAATTTAACCAGCCTTTCCCTCGGATTCCATACCAACAAGCAATTGAAAATTACGGCACAGACAAGCCAGACTTAAGATTTGACATGAAAATACACGAATTAACAAATGATTTACAGGGCAAAGGATTTAAAGTTTTCGATAACTCCCAATACATCGGAGGAATTTTAGTGAAAAATGCAGCAGACAAATACACCCGCAAAAAAATCGATGCTTTAACCAATTTCGTCAAACAACCTCAAATAGGGGCAAAAGGACTCGTTTGGATAAAATATAATGCCGATTCCACCATTAAATCATCAATCGATAAATTTTACACTAAAGACGATTTACAGACTGTGCTGAACAAACTTTCAGCACAGCCCAACGATATTTTATTTGTTATCTCCGGCGATAAAAAACAAAGCTTAAATGCTTTAGGACAGTTACGCCTTGAACTTGGAACACAACTTGGATTGCGGCCAAAAGACAAATTTGCCCCATTATGGGTAATAGACTTTCCGCTCCTGGAATGGGACGAAGAAGAAAACCGGTATAAGGCCATGCATCATCCGTTTACATCCCCAAAGCCTGAGGATATCGACTTATTAGACACCAACCCCGGCAAAGTGCGGGCTAATGCTTATGATTTTGTGATAAATGGCGTAGAAATCGGCGGAGGCTCAATACGTATTCATCAGCGAGACTTGCAGGAAAAGATTTTTGAAGTTCTGGGACTGAGCCAGGAAGAAGCACAAGAAAAATTTGGCTTTTTATTGGAAGCTTTTAAATACGGCGCACCACCACACGGAGGAATTGCCTTTGGATTTGACCGCTGGGTAGCACTTTTCAATGGTAGCGACACAATTCGAGATGTTATTGCTTTTCCTAAAAATAGTTCAGGTAGAGATTTAATGATTGACGCACCAGCACCTGTTTCCAAACAACAATTAGACGAACTTGGACTTGAATTAAAAAACTCAAACAAATGACACAAGAATATGTCTCAGTACTAAAACAGCTGCTCTCAACTTCAAAACTTTTGCTTAACCTGACAAAAACTCTCAATTCTTTCGAAGAATTTGAAAACAATAATTACATTTTCGACAACATCCTATCAAATGTTGCTGTTATCTACGAATTAAGTCAGAAACTACCTGAAGACGTAAAAAACAATGAACTCAACTCTATCGAATGGAGCAAAATCGATTATTACGAAAAAATTATCCGTAACGACAGCCACCAGTTGGATACAAAGGCTATTTGGAACGCAATAAAAGAAGATTTGCCATATTTTACTCAGAAATTAGAAAAAATTTTAGCTAAATTTGAATAAACAATAATTGCATGGAATTTAGCTACTTAAATATCCATTTAATCGACATTTTGGTTGTAGGGCTATTAGCTTTTGGAGCATATCGTGGTTACAAAAACGGTGCTGTTGTACAAGCTTTAGATACATTATCTTTAATTTTAGGCTACATCATCACTGTTTACTTCACCAATCGAGTATTTTATATTTTTTCGATTCAAGGTTTAAATGCCGCGGACCTGTTTGCTTCACTTTTTATGGGTATTGCTTTCACAGCTGTAATGTGGCTTGCTCATTTTATACAAATAAAAACTTATCAAAAATTATCAGACTTAAAAAAAACTCTTTCAGAACGACTCTGGGGACTGGTATTCGGAATGCTAAAATATTTAATCATTGCAGGGGTTTTTGTCGTAATAATCAAAGAAGTTGACCTTTACACTAACTTTCTGCCACGGGCAGAAAAAATCGCCCCAAAGCGTGGGGTTTACCGCTCTATTATGGGAACAGCGACATATTATTTAATTACAACGGTTTCACCATCTTTAAAATTTGACCATAACAAACCTGAACCTAAAGTCAAAAAACAACACAAATACGTTCAACCTAAAAACGTTGATTTCTTTGACGATCAATTCTAACAAATACAAATTCAAAAATCTAAAACCATAAACAATGAAAACAGTTTTAAGTGGAATACGCCCAACAGGACACCTTCACCTTGGAAATTACTTTGGTGCAGTAAAAAACTTTGTCGAACTTCAGGATAAATACCGGTGCTTTTACTTTATAGCTGACTATCATTCACTTACAACACACCCAAAACCTGAGCATCTCCAACAAAACATCCGCACTGTCCTTAGCGAATACCTCGCTTGCGGGCTTGATCCAGAAAAAGCTACAATATACATACAAAGCGATGTTCCGGAAGTGGCCGAACTTTACCTTTTGCTAAACATGAACGCATACGTAGGAGAGCTTGAGCGCACAACTACATTTAAAGAAAAAGTACGAAAACAACCGAACAACGTCAACGCAGGTTTGCTTACTTACGCGGTACTTATGGCTGCCGACATTCTTATACACCATGCAGACTATGTCCCTGTCGGCAAAGACCAGGAACAGCACCTCGAAATGACCCGGAAATTTGCTCGTAGATTCAACAATATTTACGGAGTCGATTACTTCAAAGAACCTGAACCCTTCAGTTTTACAGGAAAATTAATTAAAGTTCCGGGATTAGACGGCTCTGGTAAAATGGGAAAAAGCGAAGGAAATGCTATTAACCTTACTGATGAGCCTGATGTGATTCGAAAAAAAGTAATGAAAGCTGTAACAGACGCCGGTCCAAAAGAACCTAACAGCCCTATGAGCGAACCTGTAAAAAATTTATTTACTATTTTAGAACTGGTCTCTACTCCAGACACTGTCGAATATTTCAAACAAAAATACGCTGATACTACGATTCGATATGTTGACTTAAAAAAACAGCTGGCCGAAGACCTTATTAAATTTACAGAGCCATTTAGACAACGTTTTAAGGATATCTACAACAATATAGACTACTTAAGGAAAATTCGCAAAATGGGACAGGAAAAAGCCAAAGAAAGCGCACAAAAAACTGTCAAAGAAGTCCGTGAAATCATAGGTTTAACTAACTTTTAATTTTTCAGCACGAGAAAATCAAAACATTTAATTAAGTAAAAGGGAGGAGTATTAAAGTTACTCTTCCCTTTATTTTTATCGTTTTTTGTGATAATCAATCAATTGACGATTTTACCCACAACTTTTATTTTTATACATTATAATTGTTAAAAAAAGTTTTTATGTTAATTTGTCTTTTGATTTTATGATATGCGGTTAAATCTGTTGAGAAAAAATTTATTTTCCACTTTGAGTTAACGTAAAAATTTTTAGGATTCACTGAAATTCACATAATTGTATTGGTATAAATAACAGAATTTTAGGCTGTTATACGACTTTTCTACAAATGTTAATAACTTTAGATTTGGAAAAATTTATAGATAAAAGCGGATTTTTAGGTGTTGAAATTTCATGCAAAGATTTTTCAAAATTCTATTTTTTGGTGGAAAAATTTTGGTTGGTTCAAAATTATTCACAGCTTTAAGAAAGTTTTTTATCTATTTTTCACTGCAGATTTTTAATTTTGTTAGTAACTAAACAAATGAATTAAAAACAAGAACGATGAAAGTTATCGCAATGGCTTCAGACCATGCTGGATTTAGGCTTAAAGAGCAATTGAAAGAATATTTACTTTCAAAAGGATATCAAGTCAAGGATTTTGGGACTTTTTCAGAGGAAAGCGTTGATTATCCTGATTTTATCCATCCCTT